>JBCDIO010000019.1:0-13855 GCA_038748815.1 Bacteroidota bacterium | reverse complement strand
TACCATAGGCACCATCGTTGGCAGCTACCACCATCGTGCGTACGGAGCCAACGTAATTAGGCATCGTGAAGGTATGCTTTGCCGTTTGACCTTTCTTGACAGTAAAGGGCCCAGCGTGCAGCACTACTGGCTTAAAGCGATTAGCACTCTCTTCCTTGGGTTTCGCGGCTCCTTCTGCATCCCCACCAATGCTGAGAAGACGTTCGAGATTTCCCCCGTAAGCTCCCAGGATATAATCGTAGATATCGTAAGTCTTGACTCCCAGGGCTTCCTTAGCATAGAAGCGAGACCAGGGATTGGGCGTTTTAAAACGGGTAAGGTCCAGCAGTCCATCATCGACTACTGCAATCGTATAGGACATATCCTGACCACTGGTTTCTTTCACCTTAACGGTGAATTCCTCTTCTGGTTTCAGAACGTCGGCCATTTCAATGCTTGGGCTCAATGCGCTCTTCGGATCCTTCACGGTGATGGGCAAGACCCCATACATCCGCATGGGGAGATCATTCTTTGTTTGGGCGTGTGGCTGGATCAAGGCCAGGTGCACATAAATATTTGGAGTCATTGCTGCGGTTGCCGGAATTCGGATCACATTCTCTCCACTCTCGGCATTCTCCCAAAAGGATTGTAAAACGCCGTTGCCGTTTTCTACACTAACCAGCATGCGGCTATCTACCGTGGCTGGCACCTTGATTTCAATGGTTTCACCGACTTGGTATTCGGGTTTATTGGAAGAAAAAGCCAACATAGCGGCCTCTTGCCGGTTAAACCCGCCTTCTTCGTCCCAGGGGTATCCCGCGTAGAAGAAGTCACCGGTACAGTGGCCATCACCATCGCACACTCGCACTAGATAACGACCCCACCGTTCTACGCTAACTTCCCATTCTGCCTCTCCCTTGGCATTCGTTCGGACGGTGCCATTCGCTTGGGCATTGTAGTGGGTAGAAGAATTATAATCGGCTAGGTAACCATCTCCCTCATCCCACCACCAGCGCCAGTCTACTCGGTACAAACCCACGCTTAGATCTTCTCCGGAAATGGCTTTACCATCGGTATCAACAAGGACCATCTGAACCTTATCTTTCTGGCCAACATCGAGTCGTTTTTCACCGGTCGGACGCGCTGGAATGCGTAGACCTGTGAATCGTTGGTAGGGGTAATAATCAACGGATTTAGAATCAGTGGAGAAGTCTCCACCTTTCTCAAAAGCTCGTGTTTTAAATTGCGCTCTCAAAACGCCGGGGGCGGAAGTATTGGTGGTAATGCGCTCGGCAATTTCTACTTTCCCATCGGCGTTTACGCGCTGTTCAAACCAGACCTTGGGTTCTGAATTGAAGCGACGGGCCGGATCATCAAAGGTAAAGTCTCCGTAGTTTTTAAATTTGGTGGTTTTCCGAGAAAGCTGTAGTTCAATAATGGTTTTTAAATTGGACCCCGGTGCTCCGTGCAGCCAATTTACCGCTAGGTCGGCTCGTATGGGTTTACCATCATTGACTAAGCGATCTTTTCCGAAGTCCAAGTCGATCTTTAGGCGATTAGGCTTGACGGTTTCGATCCGTAGATATTTTGTGAAGCGAGCACCACCCACTTCGACTTTAGCGGTCCAATTGCCGGTAGGAGCATCTTTTGAAGTGGCAAAATGAAGTGGGTAGATTTGTCCAGTATTATTACTCGTAGTACGGGTTTCCACTTCCGTACCTCTAGCATCCAGTAGGGTAAATCGTATTGGGTGGTCTGCGGGTAGGCCTTTGTCTTGATCATCCAAAACAAAGTGTAGATAGACCGAATCACCGGGCCGCCATACTCCGCGTTCGCCGTAAAGATAACCCTTGATTCCATCCTGTACAGCAACGCCACCGACCTCAAAGCGACTGACCGATAAAGATCGCCCGTCTTTAATCTTTACGTATCCGACCTTATCGTCTTTACGACTTACAATGACGAACGGTTTTTTAGGAAGTTGGGTACTGGCTATGCCTTTGCTATTGGTGGTTGCCTTGGCCATCACCTGCTGTTGATAATCGAAAAATTCGATGGTGGCTCCGGATACTGGTTGGGCGGTACGTAGATCAGAAACGACTACGGAGTAATCATTGGTGGCACTTGTTTTGGCGATCATCCCCAAATCAGAAACTAATACATTACTGCGGGCGAATTGATCTTCGTTGTAATAAGCTGGATAACAAGGATCATCCCGGTGCTTGTATCGATATCCACCGTAGTATCCATAGATCCCATAGTATCCATCAAAAATAGATTCGTAATCACCCGCCTCATTGGTTTGACCAGCACGCAAAGGTTTGGGGACATCGAGGCCGTTGAGTATATCCTCTCCACAATAATAATCTGCGTAACCTAATCGGAAGCCTAAGCGCACCTGATAAATGGCTTGGGGATCCTTTTGCATAAAATCGCTAAGGTCTAGGGCGTAACGATTCCAACCATTAGGGTTTGCTTTGGGGTTGATGCTAAGCAGATCGATCTTTTTTTGGAAAACAACCTTCCCGACTCGCTGCAGATCATAGTTACCATCTAAGCTATTGGACTGTAAAAATTGAAGAATATTATTATTGTAAATCTTAAAGATTTCCAGATCAACTGCACTTAGGTTGACGGCTTCGAATGGAAAAATTAAGCCTTCGGAATTGGGCATAATAACCCCGTTTCCGACGAGTCGTACTTTGGGCTTTTCTTCCTGGAAATCGAGCGTCCAGGTGCTAGGGTTTTTCATTTTTGCACCAGCAATATTTTTCACTCCGGCTTCAGCTGTGATCGTACGGGTACCCGTTATTTTACCACTTGGGTACATGAGTATTTGATTTCCATCAACGGAGGTGGATAAATTCCCATTGTAATTCCCAATGGAGAGTAGCCCATCCAGGTTTTGTTGTGCATCGATCGGATCAGAAAAATATAGGGCAATGGCTTGTTGAGGTTTGCGTAGAATCTTCGCATCGACTACTTTAAAATCACCGAGTGCTGGCACTTCAACGTCCTGCTCCCCTTTTGATTCATCGATATTTTGCTTGGTACCATCCCAAGCTAGCTGTACTGCACCTGCTTTTTCTCCACGCACAATCGATTCCACGGTAAACTGATGCTCGGTTTGAGCAGCATTACTGACCCAGCGCAAGGGTAGTGTATTTCCGTTTTGCGTAGCGGTCAGAAGGTTTTCGAGTTGGTTAGGGGTGATTCCATCAGAGCTTCGCAAGGCTCCTAATAGTTCTTGTTGCTTTAGATCGCGCACATCTGGGGCTTGAAATCCGTCGACATCGACAAAGAAATAAAGATCCTTGGTGCGGAAGTTAAACTCGAAGGTGGCCGATTCTTTGGGTAAGTGAGGGAAGATCTTTCCTGTTTGTACTGTAGCTAGATATTCCGTGGCCGATTTTAGCTCTTCTGGTTCAAATAAGAGGGTGTTGGTGTCTTCCCACCGGGCTGCACCCCGAACGGAGGGGGAAAAGGTGATGAAGGATTCCGATACCGTTTCTCCAACCTGAGCATCGGCGATGGCAGGGTCTGTAAATCGAATTTTGATAGCTGATTGTTTAGATATCGTACCAGAAGTGTACGCGTAAACAATGTTGGATAGGTTTTCTGAAATAGGCGCCGCCTTTTGTTTACGGTTGCAGCCTGCTAGGCTGAGAAGGACGAAAAGCGGGGTTAGGAGCACCAGCTTTTGGGGAATGCGCATGCTAAAAGAGTTTAGAAGTGGCTAAATAGGTACGGGCCATTTTGGAGAAAATGGACCGGGTTAATCCTTTATATGATGTATGTGAATAAATGAAAATGGGACTTGCCTTAAAATAACACTAAAGTCCTAATTTGACCAATGATTCTGGTGGTATTCACATCTCATTAGGAATATTTAGGCTAGAACGGCTAAGAATGTTGGATAAATCGGGTGTTTTCTGCAACCCAAATACCAACTAGCTGTTTTGATTGCAGTTTTGACGAATCAATTAGACTTGTAACGGTACTGCCTATGCTGGCCATGTTTCCATTGAAGTTGGTCGTTTATCCGGGCGAATATGTCAACTTGCACATATTCGAGCCACGCTATAAGCAGCTTATCAACGAATGTAAAGAGACTGGAATGACTTTTGGGATCCCAACCTTCGTGGACGGGAAACTAAAAGATTATGCTACAGAGGTTCGTCTGATTGCCATTAATCAGGTCTATCCGAAAGGAGAAATGGACATTCACACCGAAGGGTTAGAAGTTGTAAAGGTCGATAAGTTTTACCGCCAAGCTCCGGACCGACTATATGGAGGTGCTGATATTGAGCGTCTGGACAATAATTTGCAACCCGATTTTTTGTTGTCTACCCAACTGATCGAACTACTGGAAGAAATGTTTGATCTTCTACAAGTAGATAAGGAAGTGAATCCGGATGCGCAAGAGTTTGCTAGCTACGATTATGCGCACTCTGTTGGATTATCTATCCAACAAGAATATGAGCTACTTACTTTGCTTTCAGAATCGGCCCGCCAAGAGTACCTCTTAAACCATTTGGAAGGGGTGTTACCAAAACTCCGCGAGATGGAAGAGCTGCGCCGCAAGGTGCAGATGAATGGCCACTTTAAAAACGTCCTCCCTCCTAAGTTATAAACCGCTTTTGATTACTTAATTCGTGCTTCTACGTTCTTCCTAAAGGACTAGATGGAGTGGTTTGGAACTAATAAAATTTAAAACAAAAATAGTATTTGTTTGATTGTTTTAATTTCTTTTCCTAATACGGTATACTCTTTTGTTCCAACTGCATTTTCTTTTTAAGAGAATCTGATCGATTGCCTATTCTTACCCTATCTTACGAGAAAGTAGAAACTCCAAAACCAAATCACTTCTCATGCACAGTACCAACTACTTCAACGCTTTTATTTCTGTGGCGGAAGATTGTCCTGCGGATACCGGGATAGTGCCTCCACTACGCGGAGGGAAACCCAGCGTCGCCGGTATTCATCTGCAACTGATTTTAGACCATCCTTACCACTACACATCAGACGACCTCATCTTCGGCACCTATGCCGATCGAAAAGAAATTCCCGCTTCCGAACGAGCCGAAGCACGGGAAGCATTCTTTTCCAAAGGGCAGGCGTGTTTTCGAGCCTCCGCGATGGGGAAGCGCTACGGTTGGGGGCTCCACTTTAATGCCGAAGGAAAGGTAGCGGCTTACCCGATCGAATCCGATGAGTACCAACAATTTGAAAAAGATGCACAATTAGAACAGCGCAAGGCTATGCGCAGTAAAAGGAAGTAGGATCGTTCTCACACAAGCACCAGGGACGTTTTGGACCCTCGAATAGACAGGAATAAGGCAGCTAATGTGGTTCGGTAATCCCCTTGTCTCCCCGTTGCCGGTTCGAACCCAGTTGCAGGCTAGGCTGGGGCCCGCCCTAGATACATCAAGTCAACGCCCTAATTTATTAAAAATGTAGAGTCAAAACTTTGCGGTACCTGTGTGAGCGATCTATTTTCAAAAGTATAATACTTCTGGGAGAGAAAAAAGTTTTCACCCTCCTCAAAAATCCCGGAAGTAGAATTTAGCTATCGGATGACGTAAACCCTATTTTTTCGGCTTTAAGTTCAACATTAAGGAGATTACATGGGAGTAGCGATTTTGGCTATCACCGAGGTCCGTGTAGGCGTAGTCAACCATTAAACTTTTCAGTTTTAGTCCAATACCGATACTCGGGCGTACGGTCATGGTTTCTTCTAAATCGAAGTTGATTTCCCGTTGAAACTGGTTGGCACCAGCCCGTAAGTATACCAGATCATTATAGCCTATTTCTAATCCGAAAGAAGGGTCTAAACTAATGGGGTCACCCGAGACCAGCGTGTTGCGCTGACCATCGGTGGTCAGATACCAATCCATTTCCGGGTATACACTAATTTTACCAAACTGGAAGGCATACCCCACACCGAGTAATAATTGCGGACGGGTCAATTCCAGGCTGTTGATATCGGGAAGTGTATTTCCTTCCGCTAGGAGGACGTTCTTTTCTTCTTCGGTAAAAGTGATTTTCCAGGCATTGAAGGTACTGGTAACATCCCGGGCAATAGCCCCAAAACGCCAGTTACCAGTGCGGTACTGCGCACTTACATCTAAGCCAAAACCCCAGGAGGAAGCGAAGGAGCCAATCTGCCGGTGGATTACTTTGACGTTTCCACCGACTACTAATGTGTTATTGGGATTTTTGAGCCTAATGCGTTGGGCATAGGTACCTAAGAAGGCATAATCTGCGGCTGAAAACTCGACGATATTATCGTAGTTCACTCGACCGTCATCGTCGAATAGACTTAAGGTATTTGGAATCCCGTCAATACCAAAGCGGATCAAGGAGAAAGCTAAGCGTCGGTTACTATTACTGGCGGGCAAAACGACGCCTAAGAAGTCATATTTACCGATGCCCGCAAACCATTCGGCGTGCATGGCACCAATCTGTAGACCTACCGAGCTATCTACCAGCATAACGCCGGAGGGATTCCAATAGGCAGCGTTTACATCTTGGCTATTGGCCACTACAGAGTTACCCATTGCCTGGGCACGGGCTCCTACTCCAATGGTGAGAAATTCGTTGCTATATTTCTGAGCCTGGCCAAAAATGGGCAGGCTAAAAAGTAAGATCAGTGTGAAAAAACGGCTCATAAACTGGAGTTCAAAGTACTTGTCTAAAACGATCAAGGATCGTAGTGATTACTTGCACAAAAACGCAAATCACCGTGCAAAAGTATCGGATTTAACGCTTTCAAAGGGTCGTGGAGCTACAAAATGGTGGCTTATTCTGGTTTTTGGGTCAGCTGATCCAAAAATTCGCGCACCAAAGGTTCCAAATCGCCTTTGTTTTCGATGGTTCCCATCATGCCATACATGGCGGCACTACGTGGGGAATCATCCACTTTAATAAAACGGGCCGCCAGGTTTTGTAGTTGTTTGAATGTGGACTCTGGCAGCGCTTTTTGCAATCCTTTGACGGTTCCGATGGTCAGTCGCTTACCCAAATTGCGCAAGTTCCGTTTTTGGGCGGCCCCAACCGCTTCGCGTAAATCGGATAATATGCGCTCTTCTTGTCCAATGTGGGCGGCGGTGATGGTAAAATGCAGGCTTGGAGGTAACTGCTGCCGATCTAAATACCAACCGCGAACGGTGAGCTCATCACCTACCTCGTAGATATCGAGGGTATCGGAGGTCAGAGCAAATAAGCACATATCTGGGTTGGTCAGCACCTGCACCCCGTCAATATTAGCAATGGCTTTGCGGAGATGGAGGGCCGTTTCCATGGTTTTCTGGGCTAATTCTGTATACCCATTCTTTCCCAATAACTGTAATACGGCCCAAGCGGCCGCAATCGCACCACCGGGGCGGGTGCCACACATGCTGGGCGAGGCATAGATCCCTCCGGACCATGGGGTATAAACGTAAAATTGTTTCTTGCGAAGCTCACCGGTACGATAGGTAATCGTACTTGCCCCTTTCGCCGCATAACCATATTTGTGAATATCCGCAGAGATAGAAGTAACTCCCTCGATGCGGAAATCCCAGGTGGGAATCGGGTAATCGGCTCGCTCCAGAAAAGGGAGCATAAACCCACCGACACAAGCATCTACATGAAATAAAATATCTTTTTTTTGGGCGATCTCCCCAATTTTAGCGATTGGATCGATTACCCCCTGGGGGTAGGAGGGGGCAGAACCAACGAGTAGAATAGTTTGATCACTGATCGCAGCTTCCATATCCGCAGCTCGAACCCGGAAATCGGCCCCCACAGGTACCACCACTGCTTTTATTTTAAAGTAATAACAAGCTTTGTGAAAGGCCGGATGTGCCGTAGCTGGTACTACAATTTCTGGTTTGATGATCTCTGGATGGTGTTCTTCGGCCCAAGCTCTGGCTGTTTTTACGGCCATAAGAATACTTTCGGTCCCTCCCGAAGTCATACTACCCCGGGCAGTGCTGGGGCCATTGAATAGATCAATGGTCATTTCTAGCACTTCGGCTTCCATTTTACGCAAGCTGGGAAAGGCACTGGGATTTAAGCCATTTTCCGAAAAATAAGTCATGTATGCGCGCTGTACATCGGAGAGAACTTGGTCTCCTGCGAAGTACACATAGGCGAAGTTTCGACCCTGTCGCCAGCGAATATCTTGCTCTTTGAACGACTCCATTTCTTGTATGAGGTCATCCATGGGGCGTCCATTATCTGGTATTTTTTCCATATTCTATTTACTTATCCTAGGATCCATTGTAAAAAATAAAAGGTGCCGATGCCCAGAAAGTTTCCGAGGGCATAGCCTAATAAGCCCAAAGCAATCCCAGAAAAAACGAGGGATTTATTCCCGATGGCACTTGCCACCTGGGCAACGAACACCGGGCCATATAGGGCGGCCGTAGAGCTAATCAATACGGTATCGGCATCGATTTTCCACCAACGAGCTAATAATAGGTGCAGAATTACGGTGCCAGCGAGTACGCTAGTCATGAAAATAATTACTTGAGTCCCAGTGGAAAAAATGGCCGAAAAATCGACGAGCATACCCAAAGCCACACAAAAAACCAATAAGAAATATTCGCCTAGGGCAAAAGTGCCGCCCCAGCTACGCACACGGGGCCATTGTGCCACTATTAGACTAAAGGAGGTCAATGCCAATAGTAGCACAGTGATCGACGATTCTCCCAAGCCTCCCATAGTCAGAAAGGTTATCCCAACACTCGCCCCCACTACACCCACCGTTAAAAGTAACGGTTGCCAGATCGGTGGCCGCACGGAAGTTGTGTCGGTTGTTTCGGATAATTCGGTGTTGGAGGGCGCAGAATAGGCGGGTAGGAACCTCCGGTAGATGGGCTTGGCCACCGAGGTGAGAAATACAAGAAGGAGACCGCCGAGTAAAATATCGGTGGTGTTGGCCATCAGGAGGAGGGAATCGTCTACCCGAAGGGCGCGGCCCACCGCATTCATATTGGGAGTACCACCGGTGTAGAGCCCTACCATCATACCGGACATGCTCTTTGCTTCCGGCCAGGAGGAAGACCAGAAAAAGCCGCTACTCACGGCTAGTATCCAGCCGGAAATGATACAGAGGACAAAGCTAAAAAGCGGTTCTTTCGAGGATTTCCACCATTGGCTTAGGTTAGTGGCATATAGTAAAAGTGGAATACCTAACAGCAGGGTGAGATCCCGAAACCAATGAGCAATTTCGTAGCCCCAATGAGGGGGAGGGATGATCGAAAATAGAATTCCTGTTCCGTAGCAAATAATGACTGGATTGAGCCAACCACCGATCCTTTTCTGGGACTGCGCGTACTGGCTGAGCCAAGGAATACCCAATAGAAGGGCTATCTGAATAGGTACGTAAATATAAGTGTGCATTTACTTCAATTGCCAGACCCTAAAATAGTCCTTTTTTGTGCGGAGAACGAAATTTTTTAGCTCAGGCAGCGAACGGCCTCTAATATCAGTCTACCTCATAAAGAAATCGGTAAACCCCAAGAAAGCAAACCACTTAACCAAACGGTAGTTTGCATCGTTTAATCGAATTGGCATGGTGAACTCTAAGCGGCCACAACTTAAAAACAAAAGCCTTCTAATCTGGGGCTTACTACTCGTTCTGTTGGGAACGGGTTGCGACAAGGAATACGATATATTTGTCCCTGACGGGGACACAACCGTAGAGGATATCGTATTGGTAAGCAATTCAGTCTATGGAACGGTACAGGATAATTTTGGTAACCCCATCAGCGGAGCGATCGTTACTACTAAATACGGACAGACCACAACGAATGAGGATGGAATATTCTCCTTTCCTAACCTTTTTATTCGGTCCGACCAGGGATTGATCGAAGTACAGCATCCAGATTACTTCCCGGTAGGTCGGACCTTTGTTGCCGACGATGATCAGCTCCGAATTTTTCATTTAACCTTACAAGCTAAAGATCTCTCTGGTACCTTCGAATCCCAATCGGGGGGAGAAATTAATTTCCCGGGTGGAGCATATCTAGAATTTCCCGCCAATGCATTCCAAGATGTTGAAGGAAGTTCCTACCAAGGATTAGTACTGGTTAAAGCACAAATCCTCGATCCCGCCGAAGCAGCGATGTCCCAAAAACTGCCTGCTTCTCTTTGGTCAGATAAACAGGAAGTGCTCAAACCCTATGCTTTTATCCATTTTGAGTTAGTTGGTATCGATGGTCAGTCTCTCTTTCTAGAGCCAGGCACTGGTGCTACGTTGTATTTACCCAAACCCGGTTTTCTGGATGTCGGTGAATCCGCCTTAGATCTCTGGCATTACCAAGCCGAGGAAGGAATCTGGCAGACCGAAGGAACCCTCGACCTTTCGGGGGATTACATCATTATGCAAGAGGCGTTTCCTGGTACTTGGCTTTGTGCCCAGGAATTGACCTCGGTGCTTCTTTCGGGGCGATTAGCGGATGAAGTCGGAACAGCCTATCCACATCTTTCAATGGAATTAGTCTACGCCCAAGGTCCAATTCACTCCACTTTTCAGTCTTTGGTAGACGGAACTTTTAGCCTAAAAGTACCGAGCGGTGAAGCAATGGAATTACACGTTCTGGACAATTGTGGTGATGTTGTTTACTCTTTGCCATTGGGTCCACTTAGCGCAGCCACTCAATTACCAACCATCAATTTGGAGCAGGCAAACTTTTTTCCGTTGGTGCTAGAACCGGTTCTGCGGAATTGCTCCGGTGATGCTATTCTGGAAGGGTACTACCAAATCACGATTGGAGAACAAGTACATACAATCTTCTCCAACAGTGGTAACTGGCGGACGACCCTGGCCACCTGTGATGCCAGCACCTTTGTGGTCCAGGGCTTTGACTTTAGTTCTGACCAAATGAGTGCCGAAGAAGAGTGGGAGATTCAACCCGATTTAGACCTGGATGAAATCTTGATCTGTTCTGGGAATGATGTTTTTGTCAACCTCACCATTGATGGGGAAGATTACCTTGGACTCCATTCGTTGGCCTATCAAACGGGTGACTTTACGGTGATCGAGGATTCTTTGATGTCTTTTAGAATTGCCATTGAAGGGCTTACCGCGGGGAGTTTTCCCGTTTCTTTAACTTCCTTTCAAATGCCAGGTTTCCCAACTGGCAGTTCATCGGAGATTCAGGTTAACTCAACAATTACCTACTACGGAGAGGTAAATGACGTGATTATTGGATCTTTCGGTGGTTCTTTCCAAGACCAGGAAGGGGTAAGCCACCAAGTAAGTGGTAATTACAAAGCTACCCATCAAGACTAAAATTGGATGTGTAATTGGTTCTCTTGATAATGTAGGGTTAGTTGGGTCGACTGAGTCTCTGGATGCTCAATAAGCCATTTGGACAAAGGGTGTACCAATTCGTGCTCGACGGCTCGTTGGAGCGGTCGTGCTCCGTATTCTTCATCAAATCCCACCGCCAGTAGATGACTCCGCAGGGAGTTCGCAAACTGGAGACTTAAGCTTCGATTGATGATCCCTTCTCGTTGCCGAATACCTTGTAATTCAATGTCTAGAATGCGAGAGATATTCTCCTGCGATAGTGCGTTAAAAAAGATCATATTATCGATCCGGTTAATGAATTCCGGCCGGAAATATCGCTGGATAGCGGCTCGGTAGGTATCGGCGGCGGAGGTTGTTTGCTTAAAACCAATTGATTTACGGTTACTAGCTCCAAGGTTGGAGGTCAGAATGATTATGCTATTCCGGAAATTAGTTATACGTCCAAAGGCATCGAGTAGCATCCCTTCGTCGAGTACCGTCAGCAGCGCATCAAACACAGAGGGGTGGGCTTTTTCAACCTCATCGAATAAGAGCACGGAGAAGGGGCGCTCCCGTACTTCTTTTACTAATTGCCCGACTTGTTGTCCATCCCCAATCAAGCGACTAATTTCCCCAGGCAGTTGGAATTCACTCATGTCAATGCGCACGAGTGGGTTTTTCAATTGCCCCTGCCCAAAGAAATAATTGGCAATAGCCTTGGCGGAAGCGGTTTTACCAACACCCGTAGGCCCCGCAAAAAGTAGGGTTGTTATGGGCTTATGTGGGTTGTTCAGTCCTGCTTTATAGATCTTGACGATATCGATTAATTGGTTGATAGCTCCTTCTTGCCCAATGATGCGCTCGTTAAAGTAGGTGCTCAATTCCGATTTGTCCAAGCGTTGATCATCCCTTAAGAATAGGGCTGGAAGCCCCGTTTGTTGCGTCAGGGTTTGAATGATTAGTGCCTTATCAATTACGGTAGATTGGTTGAGTAGCACCTCATTCAAACATTGCCCCAGGAAGCGTACTCCTTTACCGGGAAATTGCTCATAGGGGTAGTAGCGGGCCAGTAAGCGATAAATGAGTTGCTGACTGCTGGAAGGAATATCTACTTGGTGTTGCTGCTTGATGTACTTAGCGAGTTGTTCGAAGATGCGCAGAATGCGATCTTCGGGGAGTTCTTTTAGCTCAATGACTTGGCAAAGCTCCGCAAATCCCGGTAATAGACGCCGTAAGCTTTCTAGTTGTTGTGGGGTCATTTCACCGATCAACTGAATATCACCCCGAGAGAGGTAAGATATTAAGAAGGCCGCGACGCTGTCTTCGGGGCCTTGCCCACCGGATTCCACCAAGCGAATAAAATCTTCTACCCAGAGAATACCATTGCAGGCTTTCAGCTCCAGAATCATTTGCTCTAGCTGGCCCTGCCATTCTCCCAGATATTTAGTACTGGAGGTGATTCGTTGAGCCATCATTCGCCAGAATCGCAAATTGCCGCCGTGCTTGCGACTAGCCGCGTGAATCTTGCGTATCGCTTGGCCGAGCACCGCTGATTTCCCAACCCCATGAGGACCAACCACCAATACGTTGGCTCGTTGTTGCAGGAGCTTACTGATTAATAGGTCCACCTTATCTTCCAACTCCCAGGCAGCTTCCGGAAGCTGGCTCATGTGCCGCCGCTGGGCGCGGGGTAAGGGGTAGGGGTCCGCCAGGCGCTCTAGCGTTTCGTAGCGAACCTGAAAGGTTGTTTTTCGATAGCTGAAGGTCCGATCAAAGTTGACCCGCAGAGGTACGAGCCTGAGTTCTGGCTTCGGATGGCGAACTAATTTGATGAGATCTTCCGGGCTGTAGTCGTTGAGATGAGTAACGGCTGTATTGCGAAGCAGGGAGGGGAGTTGTTTCTGATTGTAGTAGAAAAACTGTTCTCCCAGAAGGGGCAAATAGCATTCGAAGTAGTCGTCGTAGTTGGCGCCGTGAACGGCGGCAACGGGTACCGTAATTGTCTCCGGAAACGGAAAAGCACCGTTCGTTTGGCGGAAAACGGGTCGAATCTTTACCTCCACGATAGACAAGCGAGGATCGATCAGATCGATATCTGGATAATCGTTGTGGCGGCGATAGTTGCGTTGGAGGTGCTCCAGAATGGTCTTACAAGCGGTAGTCGCATCGGCTTCTACCACCCGTACATCCGTGCCCACCAAGACCCCAAGGCATTGGTCGGCTTGAAGCGGGTAGCATAAAACGGCGTACTGAATGGTGTCCATTGGTTGGTTCGCTTTGGGTGGAGCAAGAAAGATAAAAAAAGGACGGTAAAGTTTGGGGCTATTCCCATTCTTCAAGAAAAATTACTGCCAAAATGCTTGGTTTGGACCTTCAGTAGTTTTGTGCAAATCAGGGTTATAGCAACTCTTATTTAGCAGAAGTATACTCTTTTATTCGTGGTTTAAAGTGTTAAAAAAGAGTCGCTAACCACCAAAAATAACGATTCGGCCATCCTGCGAGTAGCGTTGATGAAAAAGGCCAATACCCCTACACAAATTTTAAATCAAGCATTATGATGAATATGTTATTGTTAAGTCTTTCTTTTTTTAT
>JBCDIO010000018.1:0-13989 GCA_038748815.1 Bacteroidota bacterium | reverse complement strand
CACGACTTTAGAAGACCCTGCTCTTCGTATTCAGACCAAAGAATTCATCTGGGATGCCCAGGGAACCCAGTTGATCGGCGCCTCGGTAAGCACTACACCAGAACAGCAAACCGGAGTGGGTCTGTTGATTGAGAATGCCGAGCTTATCACCATCCGTAATTTAGAGATCATGGCCTACGAGGTAGCCATTCTGGCAAGGAACGTTCAATGCCTAACGCTCGAAAGATGTACGATCCACTACCAAAAAAGAGACGTGGGACAGGAGTTAGAGCAAGCGGTCGGTATCATTCTGGAAAACTGCCCAAAGGTTACGATCAAGAACTGCCGAATTGCTCATAACCAAAACGGTATCCGTTGCTCTGGGAATACGGAACTACAGCTTTGGCAGGATACCATTCTAGGCAATACCCAATGGGGTGTTGTACTGGAAGATGAGAGCAGCCTCGATATGCAGCAATGTCTGATTCGGCACCATTTCCCCAAAGATCAGGAAGAATGGTTATCCTCGGAGAAACCCCAGCGAGGAGCTATTCGTATTGGAGCAGAAAGTGAGGTCATCGAATTAGAAGATAATCTCTTTAGTCAGAATACGCCAGAATTATGGTGGGAGGATCAAAAAGAAGGCCCGGAACGCCGATCTAGCTTTGCGAATAGCAATGAATCCGAATTTGGTTTTGAGGGTAGCGATAATACGCCCTTTCTGCTGTATGGCCCCTACGGCCCGTATGAGTATACCTATCCCATGATTTGGGAACGGGAACGGACCTCTGAGCGTATGACTTTCTTGCTATTGGGTCCAAAACTAGGGAATTGGAAGACAACCAATGGCTACGGTTGGACCTCCATCAATCCTAAAACTGGAGCTTTCCCAAATACCTTAGTAGCGGGTATTAGGGACACCTCTGCATATGAACTCCAGTTGGAGTTCATTGGCCAAGCGTTTAGGCTTCCCAATGGGCATTGGAATGCCAAAGGGAAAGCCTATCCATTCTCGTTTACCGATTTAGGAAAGTAAGCCTTGTTGAATGGCAAATTTAACCAGTTCGGTACTAGAGTTAACTTCTAGCTTGCGCAGAATATTCTTCCGGTGCGTTTCTACGGTGTACTTACTAATGAAGAGTTCGTGACCGATCCCTTGACTAGTGAGTCCTTTGGAAATCAAGACCAAAATTTCTTGTTCCCGTTTCGATAGTCCAAGGCGTTTACGGAAATCATCCCGCAACTTTTGATTGGCACCGTGTTGCTGACTAGAAGCCGTTGGTAAGCCGGGGTGGTAAGCCGGATAAACAAACTGTTGCCCATTGAGAATGACCTCAATAGCTTCGAAGAAGATTTCCGGAGAAGCTTGTTTAATGACGTATCCGTGAATTCCTTTTTCTAGCAGCGATTTCGCCAGGTCCGGGTGTTCGTAGCCCGTGTACACGAGTACTTTGAGATAAGGAAATTCCTGGAGGAGGGTTTGTACATTTCGTTCGTAATCCTGGCCTGGCATATTCAGGTCTAGGATTAGAAGATCTACATCGGCTTGTGAAAGCGTTTCAAACAATTCATCGCTGTTGGCAGCTTGACCGACCACCTGATAGGCTCGGTTAGCATCCAGCATACTGATCAAACCAAGGCGAATAGCCGGATGATCGTCTGCGATGAAGACGTTCGTTTTTCTTTTTGTCATGGGATCACAATTTGTACGCTTCGGTATACCACAAGGGAATAGTATACCAAAGAATGTGCATTAGTTAAGAACCTGAGAACGTACGGATTGGCCACTAAAAAGTGACAAAGAACCTACAAACTCCTTGTTGGATCTCAACAGCGTTTTTCTTTTTTGACTGTTTTTAACAGCTATGGGATAGTATCAAGCGTATGTTCTTTGCTTGATTGCACCTAGGTTTGATTGGCGTGATGCTCGAGAGTACCTAAAAATACTTACTTACCGGGTAAGATTCAACTTTTGCACACATTTTGCGTAAAACTACGGGTATGAGAAAAGTACGCGGTGCAGCATTTTACTCAGAAGTTCCTACCGCTACGTTATTTAGAATACCCAAGTTTTGCATCGCTTTTTCGGAAGCTGTTTGTTCGGCACTTTTCTTATTGAAATCGTCGGCTACGGCCAATTTCTTACCATCTACTAATACAGCTACCTTAAAGCGGTCCCGCTTTTCAAATTTGTATCGAGCAACGAGCTTATAGCTAACCGTTTGTCCGTGCTTTTGGCAATACTCCAAAAGTTGGCTCTTATAATTATCATCGTAGCTTTCCAACTCGTGAATATCGACGTAGTTACGTAAAATCTTACGTACTACGTAACGGCGTGTTTTGACGTAGCCTAATTCGAGGTAGACCGCCCCAACCAGTGCTTCTACGGCATTGCCCATCATGGATCGAGAAAGGCGAGTAGAGTTATACTCAGCCAATAATAGATCTAGCCCCATTTTTTCACCAATCTTATTCAGAGATTTCCGCTTGACGATTTTGGACCGCATTTTAGTCAGAAAACCCTCATTGGCATTCGGATACTTTTTGAAAAGATACTCAGCAACGATGGTACCTAATACCGCATCACCAAGATACTCTAGACGCTCGTTATTAGTAATCGCATAAGCCTTATCAGTAGGAGTAGACTTATGGGAAAAGGCCAGTTTGAATATCTGGATATTGGAAGGAATGAAACCGAGGATCGGTGTTAGCCGACGCGTCAGTTCTTTGTCTTCGGAGAAATAGTAGTTGTATAATTTAAATGCAAACCCAAGCAAAACGGACTTCCTGTTTTGATGAAGAAATAGGATATATAAACGTTACTGCTTGAAATATCCGAACGGAAAAATCCTTGATTTGCATTTTTGGGAATTGGCTTTTTCAGCCAATAAAGCTGTTCAATTCCCAGAAATACCTGACATACAGAATTCTAATCGAAGGCAGCAAGCAGGTTAATTATGCCTATGATCGATGGTTCCAATTTGGCGTTAGAGGGGAAGTCTTTGTGTTTCTATATAAAAAAGACTTGCCTGGACCAGGCTAGCTAAAACCATCGTGATCTAGGCAAGTTTCTCCCAAAATAAATGAAAAAACTCAATATTTCACGCGAGTTCGTTAAAACCTGACAAAAGTGTCCGTTGTGTCAATTGTCTTACCTCTGTATAAAAGAGGCTTTGGCTTACTCAGCGTAGCGCTTCAAAATGACCGAACAATTGTGTCCACCAAATCCAAAAGTATTGCTCAAAACCGCATCTACTTTGCGTTCTTGGGCTTCGTTGAAGGTCAGATTGAGCTTAGCATCAATAGCGGGATCGTCCGTAAAATGATTGATCGTTGGTGGTATAAATCCTTCATTGATCGCGAGGATCCCTGCGATGGCTTCTACCGCTCCGGCCGCTCCTAAGAGGTGGCCAGTCATTGATTTGGTTGAACTAACATTCATATTATAAGCATGGTCACCAAATACCTTTTGGATGGCTTTTACCTCGGCGATATCACCAAGTGGTGTTGAGGTACCATGCACATTTACGTATCCAATATCTTCCGGATTCAATTTGGCATCTTCCAGCGCAAACTTCATCACATTGGAGGCCCCTAAACCTTCCGGATGCGGTGCGGTGATATGGTGTGCATCGGCCGTTGCTGCTGCTCCTACCACTTCTGCATAAATTTTAGCCCCACGTGCTTTGGCATGTTCTAATTCTTCCAGAATGAGGGCACCACCACCTTCGCCTAGTACAAATCCATCCCGATCGGCATCAAAGGGCCGAGAGGCGGTTTTCATATCGTCGTTCCGAGTAGAAAGGGCTTTCATCGAGTTGAATCCACCCACACATACCTTGAGGATGGTCGCTTCTGACCCACCCGCAATAATAATATCGTTACGGCCCATACGGATGTAGTCCATTGCGCTCATAATGGCGTGCGAAGAAGATGCACAGGCAGAAATAGTCCCATAATTGATTCCTCGAAAGCCGTATTTGATGGAGATCAAGCCTGGCGCGATGTCCGGAATTTGGCGAGGGATAACAAAGGGATTATAACGAGGAACACCGTCTCCGGTGATGTATCCTTCAATTTCGTGTTCCAGTGTACCTACTCCACCAATACCCGCTCCCCAGATTACGCCGGCACGATCCAAGTTGATTTTTTCGACATCTAGGCCTGAATCGGCCATGGCTTCCATAGAGACTTTCATCGCGTATATCGCGAAGTCATCCATTCGACGGATTTCTCGCCGATCAAGGTGGTCTTGGGCGACAAAGCCATCAAGTTGGCAGGCAAATTTGGTTTTGAAATGCGTTGTATCAAACCGAGTGATTGAACGGGCTCCACTTTCCCCGTTCTGCAAACCAGACCGAAAGGCTGGTATGTCGTGTCCAATTGCAGTTAATGCTCCAATTCCAGTTACAACAACCCGTCTCATATAATTTGTAATTTTAAGCTAGGCGTACAAACAAACCGCTCAACGATTTGCTGACCACTGTTTTTCGATGATTCTCCCCTACTTTCGGGGCTAGCCAGGTGAAGGACTTGTTTGATCGAAAAGAATTCATCCTAAACTGCTTGATGCAATACGATTATCTTTTCTACAAGAGTAAGTATACGAATTGACAACCCGATTCTTTTTGAGCGAACAAGGCATATGTTTGTTCAGGCCGTGGGCCTGGAAACATGATGAAAAGTAAAGATACGAAATCCAGCTTCGTCCTTAGACTGATCCGTATTGGTATGAAAAGAGAGCTTTGGAAAAAACGGAACTTTACGTGTGGTAAAGCGATGCAGGATGTTCGTATAAAGCAGTTCAATCAAAAAACCACAAACCAGAGACAAAAGCCTCTGATTTGTGGATTTATTAGAAGTCGTTTAAGTCTAACTTACGCAGCGTTTGCGGTCAAGTACTCAATCGCGTCGCCTACCGTTTGAATTTGTTCCGCTTTTTCATCGGGGATGGAAAGCTCGAATTCTTTTTCAAATTCCATGATCAATTCAACGGTGTCTAGAGAGTCTGCGCCAAGATCGTTGGTGAAGCTAGCATCCGGTTTTACCTCGTTTTGATCTACACCTAGTTTATCAACAATAATCCTAGTTACTTTTTGTGCAATTTCAGACATGATCAATCCACTTTAATGGTTTTTAAAATGTTCTGCAAATAACGTGATAACTGCCCTGCTAAAAAAATTTTTATCTCGATTTTTTTCGATTTTTTTTGATAAACCCCTGATAATCAACTGGGTTATTCTGTCTAATTATTCGCCACAATGACCCTCAAACAAAACCTAACATATAAATCACCAGCTCCTACAGTGCATAATTTGTTATTTCAGGCATATCCTGTTACATTAGCAATCCCTAAATAACGTAAAAAGTACACTTTCTAAACCTGCTTGCAAAACCAGTTCAAAACCAACTACTTATGAAAGTAATTGACCACCAGAACACAAAAATCGTAGCAACGGTTGGTCCCGCTTCCAGCTCGTACGCAAACCTACTTGAACTGGTAAAAGCCGGAGTAGACGTCTTTCGGCTCAACTTTTCTCACGGGAGTCATGAGGACCATCAAAAGGTGATTAACCATATCGCTTATATCAACGAAAAGTACGGACTCCATATCAGTATTTTAGCTGATTTACAAGGTCCAAAATTACGGGTTGGAAAAATTGAAAATAACGCGCTCGAAATTTCCGAGGGAGATATTCTAACCTTTGTCAACGAAGACTGCGTTGGTAATATGGAGCGTATTTACATGTCATACGCGGAGTTTCCTAGAGATGTCAAAGTCGGTGAGCGAGTCTTAATCGATGATGGCAAGCTGGTCCTTGAAGTCATTGAAACCAATGATATTGACCAAGTTAAACTCAAAGTACTATTCGGAGGGACTCTCTCTTCGAATAAAGGAGTAAACCTTCCCAATACGAAAATCTCTCTTCCCTCCCTTACCAAGAAGGATTTACGCGACCTCGAATTCATTCTTACCCAACCTGTAAACTGGATTGCCCTTTCTTTCGTACGCTCTCCCAAAGACCTAAAGGATTTACGTGAACGAATCGATGCCCAAAATCATCCGGCCAAGATCATCGCCAAGATTGAGAAACCAGAAGCGGTAGAAAAGATCGACAAGATCATTAAAAACTCTAATGCCATCATGGTTGCGCGAGGAGATCTAGGTATTGAAGTTCCAATGGAACAACTTCCAGTAATTCAAAAGGAAATTATCCGGAAGTGTATCCAACGGGCCCGACCGGTAATCGTTGCTACCCAAATGATGGATAGCATGATCACCAATCCAAGCCCAACCAGGGCAGAAATAACCGACGTAGCGAACGCTGTACTGGATGGTGCCGATGCGGTAATGCTGAGTGGTGAAACATCCGTGGGAAAGCACCCGTCTTTGGTGGTTGAAGCAATGAATAAGATTATCGAAGAGGCTGAAAGACATTATTCTTTAATGACGCACCGCCCGCTGCCGGCGAAAAAATCGCGAACCTTTCTATCGGATGTCGTTTGCTTTAATGCGGCTAAGACAGCCGAAGAAATTGGAGCGAAAGCAATTCTTGGCATGACCAGCTCTGGGTACACCGCATTTAAGATTTCCAGCTACCGGCCTGATGCTAAGATCTACGTCTTCTCCGATAAGATGCACATGCTATCTACTCTCAATTTAGTTTGGGGAGTACGGTGCTACTATTACGACAAGTTTAGTACCACTGATGGCACTATCTCTGATGTGACGGAGATCTTGCAGTCCATCGGAAAATTGGAGACAGGAGATATAATTGTCAATACTGGATCGATGCCTCTGCAAAGACGGTTCCGAACAAACATGCTAAAAGTAACGGTGATCGAATAGGCCCCCCGGCTCTTTCGCCATAAAAGCCTTCGCAGATTGTCGGACAACTTGCGAAGGCTTTCCTATTTGGAAACTTTCTATATGAATATGTTAGCCCGTAGACGGCCTCGGACCAGCAAAAATCCGAACAGCCGCTTATATTTGCCCCATAAAACAGTTTACCACTCTTTTATAACTGTCGAAACGCCTCCTCGAGCCCCTTCTGGCCTCTTTTTTGTGACATCATTCAGGACTTAGGTGCTTCGCTTTCTTCGATGGTTATTCAAAAAATGGGACCACCAGAGGTTCTACATTTCCCCGGGATTACACAAGGCAGGTAAAACACCCCCTTTAAAAGGGGGTTAAAGAGCATAAATGAATACCACACATATTAATGCATCGATTTAACCACCCAATACAAAACTGACAGTACCATGAAGATTATCATCCCAATGGCGGGACGGGGTTCCCGCTTGCGTCCACATACATTGACGGTTCCTAAGCCTTTGGTTCCCGTAGCTGGAAAACCACTTGTACAACGCATCGTAGAAGATCTCAGTGCTTCTTTTGCCGGCCAAGTGGAAGAAGTAGCCTTTATTATTGGTGACTTTGGTGAACAAGTAGAGCAAGATCTCATTAAAATTGCCGAAGGCCTGGGTGCCAAAGGGAGTGTATATCACCAAACCCAACCACTGGGAACGGCCCACGCAATTCTTTGTGCCGCAGAAAGCCTGAGTGGCAACTGCCTAGTAGCTTTTGCCGATACTCTTTTCCAAGCATCCTTTGACTTCAACCCAGAAGAAGATGGCATTATCTGGGCAAATAAGGTGGAAGATCCTTCGGCCTACGGAGTGATTAAAACCAACGAAGCGGGAGTCATTACCGAATTCGTGGAAAAATCACCTGTTTTTGTTTCCGATCTGGCCATTGTGGGTATTTACTACTTCCGGGACGGAGAAAATTTGCGCAGTGAACTGCAGTATTTGATCGACAATGACATTAAAGACCGCGGTGAATACCAGATCACAAATGCCCTGGAAAACATGAAAAATAAAGGGCTCCAGTTTAAAGCGGGGACCATTGACGAATGGCTTGACTGTGGGAATAAGAATAATGTAGTCTATTCCAATGGTCGAATGCTAGATATTAAAAAGGATAAAGAGCAACTGGTTTCAGCAGAAGCCACTATTGAAAATTCTGTAATTTTGGAGCCCTGTTACATTGGCCCTGGTGCTACGGTTAAGAATAGTATCATAGGTCCTAACGTAGCCATCGGAAGCAATTCTACCGTGGAGAACTCCGTTATCAGTAATAGTGTTATACAAAATGACACCACCATCAGCCATGCTAATTTGGCGGACTCCATGATCGGTAACAAAGTCGATTACCAAGGACGTAAGTCAGATATCAGTATTGGCGACTACACAACGTACATTGCATGAGGCAACTGCTTTACACCATAGGAACAATTTGGCTCCTGTGCTCCAACTTCGGAATGGCACAAACTCCGCGCTATTCCGAATTGGACGTGCAGCGACAGCAAAAATTCATCGAAGCGAAGCAACAACAATTATTAGGGAACCTAGAAGAGGCCGAAAAGCAATATCTAGCCCTTTTCAAGGAGGCTCCGGAAAACCATGCCGCCGCCTTTGAGTTAGCTCGTATATACGATGAGCAGAAAAAGGTGGATAAAGCACTAGAATATGCGCAAAAAGCTAGCCAGCTGAACGCAGAAAACCCCTGGTACCAAGAGTTCCTTGCCGAATCCTGGCAAGCTAGTGGCCAATACGACAAGGCAGCAGCTGTCTACGCCGGGCTCAGCCAACAATTTCCGGAAAACGAAGCCTATTACGATTCCTGGGCTTATTACTTAGTGCGTTCTAATCAGCCACAGGAAGCTATTAAGGTATACGATCAACTAGAAAAATTGATCGGTCCCGTCGGAGAGATCAGCCTCCGCAAACATCGCTTATATCTTGGCCTTGGCGAAGAGAAAAAAGCAGAGAAGGCGCTCTTACAACTCCTTGAGCAGAACCCCGATCGCGTGGAGTACCTTCACATTCTAGCCGACTTTTACGAACAAATGCGTAATGCGGCCAAGCGCAAAGAAGTGTATCAACGCATTCTGGCCTTAGACCCCATGGATTTAAAAGCCCAAGCAGCTTTGTCGCCACAAGGCCCAAGCTCCAATGCCACCGCTTTTCTAGAATCACTCAAGCCCGTTTTTGCGGAAGTTGATGTCTCCATCGATCAAAAAATAGAACAACTCCTTCCCGCAGTGCAAGAAATTGCGAATACCAATGACCAAACATTAACAGCCAAAGCACTCGAACTTTCCCGAATATTGGAAACCACCCACCCAGGAAACCCGAAAGGATTTTCCGTCTCGGGCGATCTTTATTTCTACTCGGGACAAATGCTTAAAGCCCAGGAAAAATATCGACAGGCTTTAGAGTTAGACCAGACCGTCTTCCTCGTTTGGGAGCATTACCTTTATACATTTTCCGACCTGGAAGATTATACCGGTTTGGTGAAAGCGTCCGAAAGAGCCTTGGAGGTTTTTCCAAATCAGGTGTCTCTATATTACCTGAACGGCATTGGTTATAGTCAAGAAAAAGAGTACGAAGCCGCTATTGGCTCCTTTGAAGAGGCTCTATTCATGGCTTCTGGGAACCCACAAATGCAGGTGGAGCTACAGCTCCGCTTGGGATCTACGTATCATTATGCGGGAGACGCAAGTGCTTCTGACCGGGCCTTTGAAACGGCCTTAGAAATGGCACCGAACAACCCACTGGTACTCAACAACTATAGCTACTACCTCGCTCAGCGTGGAAGTAATTTGCCCAAAGCCCTAGCCATGGCTGAAAAAGCCAATCAACTCAAGTCGGGGGATAAAAACTTTCAGGATACCTATAGTTGGGTTCTTTACAAGGATGGTGATTTTAAACAAGCCCTTCAGTGGTCTGACAAAGCTTTGAAGAATGGCGGAGAACAAGACGCACAAATATTGGAGCACCGAGGTGATATTCTATTCCAACTCAACCAAGCCGATGCCGCTTTACAAGCCTGGCAACAAGCCCAACAGGTCGGTGGTGGTTCTCCTCTGTTGGAAAAAAAGATTGCCAATAAACAACTGTATGAATAATATTGCTTCCCGCCTACCTGATTTAACTAAGACTACCTTTCTGCTTTTATTCTGCGGCTGTTTGCTGCTCAGTTTAGGTGCCTGTAAAACCCTGGGTGGGGGGGCTAGTACCCTGAAGAAAAAATCGGCAAAAACCCTCCTTAAAAGGATGGTCCAGCAACAGATAGACGCCGATTGGCTAACGAGTAAATTGAAAATGGGTTACTCGGATGACTACCAAAGTGTGAAGCTGAATGGCTACCTACGCATGAAGAAAGATAGCGTAATTTGGTTGGTGGTGAAGAAACTCAGCGTTGAAGTAGCTCGGATTCAAATCACACCAGACACCTTTTACGTGATGGACCGGATCAATAAAGAATACGCTATACAGCCCTTTAGCGAGTTGGCTAGGATGAGCAATTTACCGGTTACCTTTGCGGGTCTTCAGTCTATCATCTTGGGTAATCCCTTGTTTCTAGCGACCGATGAATTGACTTCCGAAATTGAGAAAGATGCCTACCTTTTGACGGCCTCTTCTGACCGCTACTTCAACCAGTTTTGGCTAAACGGAGAAGACTTTAGCATAAAAAAAATGCAATTGGCAGACTTATCGGAACAACGGAGCATCGATTTGAGCTACGATGACTACCAAAGTGTAGACGGCGATCGTATTTTTTCGTATTTTCGAATTCTTAATTTTACATCAGAAGAAACTGGTCCTGCATCGGTTAATGTTGAATTTTCTAAAGTCGAAATAAACACTCCTAAGCCTATTCGTTTTGACATACCAAGCCGTTATACCGAAATCGAATAAGCGACAAGCTTCCCCTGCTTTCCTCAATCGCCCCCGATTAGGTTCTATCTTATTGTCGTTTTTGTTTCTACTGCTAAGTTTATTAGTAGTCAATCCCGTTATGGGGCAAGAACGTAAGAAGCTAGAAGAGAAAAGGAAGCAGCTTATCAAAGAGATTCAAGTTACCAGTGGCTTATTAAAGGAGACCAAGAAAAGTCGAGAAGCTGCGCTGCACCGCCTAACGGCGCTTCGCCGTCAAATCAAGAAAAGGCAACAACTGATTACCACTCTGGAACGAGAGCTGAGCATGGCTACTTCTAGTATCGAACAAACCCAAGTGGTGGTTGAGTCTATGGATAGTGATGTGCGTCGATTAAAAGAAGAATACGGCACCATTCTCCGAGCTACCTTCCGGCAGCGTAGCTCAAAGCAGACTCTTTTATTTTTATTCTCTTCAACGAGTATCAATAACTTTTTCCAACGGGTTCGCTACATCCGGCAGTATAATCGATACCGGCAGAAACAAGCTCGTTTGATCGTGGAGACCCAGCAGATGCTTTCTGGCAAACTGGATTGGTTAGAAATACGCCGGGCCGAAAAAGAAAAGCTTCTAGCATCCACCCTAGAGCAAGCTCAGTTACTACAACAGGAACTTGTTGATAAAGATGTGTTGTTAATCACCCTGCAGCAGGATGAAAGTCGTCTTTCTAAAGACTTGGCGACCAAACGAGCTTCGCACGAAAAACTCAATCGGGCCATTGAGAAAGTCATCCAGGATGAAATCGCTAAGGCTCGCAAAAATAGCCGAAGTAATAAATCACTCAACAACAAGAATAACGCTACGGCCAAAGCAAGTAGTGGTGGGAATTTCCAGCAGCAAAAAGGGAAACTAGAATGGCCCGTTACCAATGGAGTAGTTACGAGTTATTTTGGGAAACAAGAACACCCGACGCTTAAAGGCGTTACTATTACAAATAATGGGATCGATATTCAGACAGACCTGAATGCTTCCGTACGATCTGTGTATAACGGTGAAGTCGTTGGCACCCAATTTGTACCCGGTTATGACTATATGGTAATTATTCGCCACGATAATTTTTACACCGTGTACTCCAACTTGGCAAAAATCAACGTTAGCCGTGGAGATCAGATTAAGACCCGTGAAGTCATTGGTCAAGTAAAACAAGATCCGAGAACCAATACCGCCGAACTCCATTTTGAAGTTTGGAAAGAGAAAAAGCGACTCAACCCCATCCGCTGGATGCGTGGAAAATAGAGCCGGTCAATCAAAGCTGGGAACGATCCCAGACACCGAAGAGAGGACATATCACTATGGGACAGGAATGGAATGTAGGTAAAAAAGAAAAAAAAGGGCTCAAACAGGAAATTGAGCACGCTATTATTGTAGGCGTTATTTCTCGCCTACAAACGGAAGAGCAAGTCACCGATTATCTCGATGAATTAGAGTTTCTCGCCCTCACCGCTGGTGCCAAAGCCAAAAAGCGGTTCGTCCAAAAATTAGATCATCCCGACCGTAAAACCTTTGTCGGTAAAGGCAAGTTGGAAGAAATTCAACAGTATATCGAAGAGCACGAAGAGATTAGCATGGTCATTTTCGATGATGATCTCAGTGGTAAGCAAACCGGTATTCTGGAAGAAGAACTCAAGGTAAAGATCGTTGATCGGAGTACCTTGATCCTGGACATATTTGCCAACCGAGCGCAAACCGCACAAGCTAAAACCCAGGTAGAGTTGGCCCAACTACAGTATCTACTACCCCGACTACGGGGGCTCTGGACACACTTGGAGCGCCAACGCGGGGGTATCGGGATGCGTGGCCCAGGGGAGAAAGAAATCGAAACAGATCGCCGGATCGTACGCGATAAGGTGAGCCTGCTGAAGAAAAAATTAGAGAAGATAGACCTCCAAAACCAAACCCGCCGCAAACAGCGGAGCCGTATGGTACGGGTTTCTTTGGTAGGGTACACCAATGCGGGTAAATCTACCCTCATGAATCTACTCAGTAAATCCGAGGTGTTTGCCGAAGATAAATTATTTGCCACCCTTGATACCACCGTTCGCAAAGTGGTCTGGGATGGTATGCCTTTCCTGCTCTCGGATACCGTAGGATTTATTCGCAAATTGCCCCACCACCTAGTAGAAAGCTTCAAGAGTACCCTCGATGAGGTGCGTGAGAGCGATATTCTAATCCACGTAGTTGACTTGGCCCACCCCAGTTTTGAAGATCACATTAAAACAGTAAACCAAACTCTCACGAGTTTGGAAGCAATCAACAAACCCACCTTATTGGTGCTCAACAAGATTGATCTGTACCGGCAGAAATACTTCGACGAGCTATTGGAGGAAGACGGTAAACAGGAAATCATCGATGGGTTACAAAAGAACTTGGGTAATCAATACGATTATGATAACGTAATGATCTCGGCAAAGAAGCAAGAAAATATTGACGTACTGCGGCAGAAGATCACCGATATGGTGCAGGTGATTTACGGGGAGCGCTATCCCTATCAAGTAAAACAATGGTAAAGTAATCCAGATGCAATCCATTCTCCAGAAATATGCTAACCTATTGGTTAACTATTGCCTCGACATCAAAGCCGGAGACTGGCTCTATGTGAGCACAACGACCCTCGCCGAGCCACTTGTACGAGAAGTGTACCGATATGCAATCCGGGCCGGTGCCCACGTAGAGGTCGATATGGCTTTCCGGGAGAAAAAACGCATTCTCCTAGCCGAAGCTAATGATGAACAGCTACAAACGGTCTCTCCTTCCTACCGCAGAGCGATGGAGGAGTTTGATGCCTACTTATACATACGGGCTCCTTTCAATTTACGGGAGGACGCCAACGTGTCGAAGGAACGCTCGAGCTTGCGCGCTCAAGCGCACAAGGGTATTTCTAAGGTCTACTTTGAGCGGACCGCGGACCGCCGGCTAAAACGGAGCTTATGCCAGTACCCAACCTTGGCTAATGCCCAAGAAGCAGGTATGTCCCTGGAAGAATACCAGCAGTTCGTTTTCAATGCTTGTAAACTATTCGACGAGGATCCAATCAGCAGCTGGCTGCAGGTTCGTAAGGATCAACAGCGGATCGTTGATCTTCTCAATAGCCGACAATTAGTACACTACCAAGGTCCAAATGCCGATATTTCGTTCTCGACTAAAGGACGAACTTGGATCAATTCCGACGGACAAACGAATATGCCTTCGGGGGAAGTGTATACTTCACCGGTCGAAGATTCCGT
>JBCDIO010000017.1:0-14079 GCA_038748815.1 Bacteroidota bacterium | reverse complement strand
GTGTTGCCATGCGATCCCGGAGCCTTACCGTACTGCTGGAGATCGAGAAGGATACTTGTCCCTTATGTTAGACGAAGTGCTTCCTGAGGTTGCCGGTGAGGGTTTAGCGGATTACATCGATGTATTTTGCGAAAAGGTTGCTTTCAGCCCCGAAGAAACGGACCGCATTCTGACGGCCGGAGAACGATATGGACTCAAAGGAAAAATTCATACCAATCAGTTTTATTCACTGGGTGGGATTGAAATGGCTTTGCGGCACCAAGCTCTCTCGGTTGACCATTTGGAGGTCGTCAATGAAAAAGAGATTCAACTGTTGGCTACAAACAACATGATCGCCACCTTGCTCCCTTCAGCTCCATTCTTTCTAAATGACCATTACCCTCCTGGGCGTTCTTTAGTGGATGCCGGTGTTCCCATTGCATTAGCCTCGGACTATAATCCAGGATCTACTCCTTCTGGAAATATGCCCTTGGTCATCTCTTTGGCATGTATTAAATGCCGATTATTACCCGAGGAAGCGATACAGGCTGCAACCATCAATGGC
The DNA here is from genome assembly GCA_038748815.1 of Bacteroidota bacterium. Lineage (GTDB taxonomy): Bacteria > Bacteroidota > Bacteroidia > Chitinophagales > Saprospiraceae > JBCDIO01. Next base: position 13,535 of record JBCDIO010000017.1, on the reverse strand, counting down.
GCCTATGCATTAGAGTTAAACAATGAGTTGGGAAGTATTGAGCGGGGTAAGCGGGGGGCGGTGATTTTAACGAAGCCCATCCCTTCTTTAGCCTATCTTCCCTATTCTTTTGGTTCAGACCTTATTGAACAAGTTATTTACTGATCGGCTATTTTTTGACAGAAGGCCCGATGCGTTGGCTGTTTAGAAGGGTTAAATTTGTTTTCCCAGACAGCGTCCCTATTCCTGGTCGCGTCTAATATGCAGCAATAATCGGCTCGGACCAACCGTTATGAAAACTTGTTAAATCAAGACCTGCGAAAAACCTTTCCATCATTCAATACATCCATTTTTAAGAGGAAATATGTTCCAATAGGGACTGGATATCAGAGAATTTCATATTCATAATTGCTATAAGTGTTAAGTTATTCGCGCAATCCCTATTTTTGCGGCGAATTCACATAAACGGAACCCATGTTATTAAGATCCGCTACGCTTTTTATGCTTCTCCTGGTCGTCGGTGGTTTATCTGCTCAGACCCCCCGGAGTATTCTTTCTAAAATTGACGAAGACCTCATTGGTACTGAATCGAGTTTGGTCTGCCCCCCGGGCCAAGAGAATTTTGCTGGTACTGTTTCACTGGGCCCTTTTGTTGGGCAAAGTAACGATGTAGACCTAGATACCATGTATTTATGTTTGGGGGACCAGATCCAAATTATTCACAATGGAGATGCGGTACTATCGGGTGATCCGGATGGATCTACTCCAGCGGGCATTGGTTATGCTTTCTACGATTGTGCACCTACGATTACTGGGCCTGACCGAGTTTCTATTGGGGCAGATCCTTGTTTAGTGGATGATCCTCCACCAGCGGATCTTTTCTACGTGGCAACGGAGGGCAACCTAAATGGAGATATTCTTTTCTTCAATGATGGAGTCTTAATCGATATATTCAACGCAGGTGCGCCGGCGCTGTACTACTTTACGCCGATCACCTTCGATGCCCTATTGGAGAATATGGGGGTATTTCAGGCCCTCTATGAAAATAATGGACCTTGTGTAAATGCTAACGTAGATGCAACCATTCCGGTGGTATACCTTACGGAAATTGAAGGTAATAACTTGGCGGTAAATGGTTGCTCAGGAAGTTTTGAAGTAGCTGGAGGCCTTCCCCAGTTTGATAATTCGAGCTATACCATTTCGGTTGTTATGAGTGGCAACCCTAGTATTATGGGCCAAGTAACCAGCGGCACTGCCACACACGGAGATGCGGTTACCATACAAGTCCCAGAACCAGGGATGTACACCATTACAGTTGAGGATGGAAAAAGTTGTGGATTTACAACCACCGCTGACTTCGGTGCTTGTTCGTCTATTAGTTTGGCGTTTCCGGACGAGACGGTGTTGCCAGGGAGCTCTATTTGTATTCCGATGACCGTCGATAACTTCACGGACATTGTGTCTATGCAATTTGTGATTTCTTATGATCCGGCCGTTGTAAGTTGGACCGGAGTAACCAGTATTAATGCCAATGTTCCTGACTTTACATCCAATAATTTAAATGATACCGGTGGTGAAATTATCCTCTCTTGGTTTGATTTTTCTTTTAACGGAGTAACCTTAGCCAATGGTTCGACCTTTTTTGAACTTTGTTTTGATGTGATTGGCAATGTGGGTGATTGTACGGCTATTGATCTGACTAGTACTCCATCCACTATGATTGAAATTACCAATACGAATGGCGATCTATTAGGTTTATTCGATGAAGACGGAGAGATATGTATTTCAAATGCGACCATTCAAGGGTCTGTTATTGGAACGGATGTCACCTGTTCTGGTGATGCTGACGGTAGCTTTACCGTCACGGCTTCCGATGGTTCTGTTCCTTACAACGTAACCTGGGAAGAATTAGGGTCTGGGGCTGTGCAAGGTCCTGGAGTGATCAATACGCAGGGAGGAACTTTTACGGCTTCTAATCTACTTCCTGGAACATACGAGGTCGTAGTCATGGATGCTGGTCCTGCAAATAGCTACATTGATACAGTGGTCATTGCCGAAGGTGATGCGATCAATGTGATCTTTACCGAAACGCCTCCTTTGTGTAGCGGTGGCTTGGGGGCTTTGGACGCCATTATTGTATTAGATAGTGTGATCATTCCATTTCCGGGTCCGGAATACGTATTCCAATGGAGTACGAACGAAGATGGGCAAAGTATTGCTGGTATACCATCCGGTTTGTACAGTGTCACTATTACCGATACAGTGACCGGGTGCTTTGGTACTGGAACAACCTTCTTACCCCAACCACTCGCCATTACTGCTAATGTAACAAACCTCCAGGATGCTACCTGTAGTGGAGCGACGGACGGTGAAATTAGCATCGATGTAACTGGTGGAACACTATTTGGTGGGGGTGTCTATGAGATTTTCTGGCCTACGATTAATGGTGGAACGACTGACTTAGGTACTTCTTCTACGGTAACTGGTCTAGCGGATGGTTTCTACGATGTAATTATTACCGATGATAATAATTGTATGGATACTTCCACCATCGAGGTAGGTGCTGCCAAAGAACTAGTACTAACGGCTACAGCTGTCAACGATATTAGCTGTAATGGTATTTGTGACGGCTCCATTGACGTTTCGGCTTCTACTCAAGGAGGTACCTCAAATACCTACACCTTTAACTGGTTTGGAGTTCCAGCCATTCCACCGCCTGGCCCAGTGAATACTGCAACCTCTAGTTCCGTTGGAAACCTCTGTGTAGGTTCTTACACCGTTGTTTTAACCGATGACGAAGGGTGCGAAACGGAAGTGAGTTTTGATTTGGATGAACCCCCACTACTAGAGGCCACCCTTCTTGACTTTACGAATGAAAGCTGCTCGGTTGGTAATGACGGAGAGGCTACGATTGGTGTTACGGGAGGGGTGTTTCCATATAATTATACTTGGAGTGATACTCAGGTAGATTCGATTGCCGTCAATTTATCAGCGGGACCTTATACGGTGACTGTCGAAGACGCTAATGGTTGCCAGGATAGTGTTTCGGTTACCATTTCTCAGCCGACGCCACCAACGGTAGATATATTTAATGATGATAACCTCGACTGTTCTACGGACACCGATGGTTCTTTAACGGTCGTAGCCACAGCAGGTGGCGCACCCATTACTAATTACACGTGGTCCAATAACGTCAGTGGAGCGGGAGCTACAACGATTGATAACCTTAATCCTGGGACCTACTTCGTTACGATTACTGCCGCGGACGGTTGTGAGATTGTGGACTCGGCACAAGTCATTGCGCCAGCTCCTCTGGTCATCGATTCGGTAACTACGGTATCTCCGCTATGCCCTGGAGATGGAGGAGGAACGATTTCCATATTTACCAGTGGTGGAACTGGACCATTCTTCTACGATTGGAGTCTTGATGTTTTCGATGGAATTTCTGTAGCGGTGATTGGTGGTGCACCGGTCGTAGCTGGGATGTACAGTGTCACCATCACGGATGCGAATGGTTGTCCTCCGGTAAGCACTGATATTGAATTATTGGATCCGCCCACTATTGAGGTAGATTTCTCCAATATTGTAGCGGTTAGTTGCTTTGAGAACCAGGGTGTCCCCTGCGATGGTTCGGCGACGGCCACGGCTATGTTTAGCGACGGTACCAGTGGGGTATTTAACTTTAACTGGCCCTCTGGAGAATCGGACCTTGGGGTGGTAAGTTCGACCGCTTTTCAGTTGTGTCAAGACGAACAAACGCTAACCGTTTCGGACGGAACGTGTAACGTGCAGGTAACTGTCGATATTCCGGCTCCAGCGCCCTTGGGCCCGGGTAACGTTGAAGATATTACGAATGTAACCTGTTTTGGATTTGCGGATGGACAAGCGACTATTTCCGCGTCTGGAGGAACTGCGCCATACATGTATGCTTGGGAAACGGGGGAAATGGGTCCGACCGAAACGGAACTTGGCCCGGGTACTTATCAAGTAACGGTGACGGATGATAATAACTGCCAGTACCAGAATTCAGTCACGATTACCCAGCCAGATCCATTGGTAGCCATGGTCGATCAGGCAAGCTCGATTGACTCAGTATCATGTTTCGGAGAAGCTGATGCGGTGGTTGTGATTAGTCCAGAAGGGGGTAATATTCCTTCTAGCCCAGTTGTAACGTACACTTGGGAGGCAGGCTTAGCGCCTTCTAACTCAAATACAGCAGTGGGTGTTCCGGCTGGAACCTATGGAGTTACGGTGACGGATATCCTAGGTTGCGCCGATACGGTGTCTTTTACTATCTACGAGCCGCCTCCGCTAGAATTTGTACTGGCTGATATTGAAGAAATTCTTTGTCCAGGAGGACAAACAGCAATCACCGTTGATACGGCCTTTGGTGGGAATGGATTCTCTGGCATTTGGTATTCCTTCTCGGTGGATAATGCGACGAGTCAAGTACTGGGTACTCCAATTAATGTATTTGCAGGGGAGCATATTATTACGGTTTTTGACTTGAGTGATGCAGCTTGTTCGGCGGATACTACCGTTTTTGTGCCGGGGCCTCCACCAATCATTCTGGAATATCCAGAGACCATTATTGTTGAGTTGGGGGATAGTGTGACTATTCAGCCGGACATTGTGCAGTTGCCTACTCCGTTGAATGAGGACTCTGTGTTCTGGTTCCCGTCGACCTTTTTGACCTTCGACTTCAACTTATTAGAACCTGAAGTTCGACCATTTGATTCTCAGTTATATACGATTGAAGCGTACGATTTAAATGGTTGTTTGATCACGGCAGAAGTGTTCATTGAAGTAGATAAAAACCGGAATGTATACATTCCGAATATCTTTACTCCCGATGGTGACGGTATCAATGATTGGTTCCAGCCGTATACCGGTAATGGAGTTGCAAGTATTCCTTCTTTCCGCATTTACGATCGCTGGGGAGAACTTGTTTACTTTGCTACGGATTTGCCTTCTCTCAATGGAGAAACCCCTGATCTGGCATGGGATGGAACTTTCAATGGAAAGAAGTTGAATTCCCAAGTGTTTGTGTATTTGATTGAGGTAGAATTTGAAGATGGGGAACGATTATTATACCGAGGCGATATAAGCCTGATGCGCTAGGCAAAGCGTCGATCAGAAAATATAAACGGCGAGCTCCAGTACGATGGAAGCTCGCCGTTTTGGTTAAAAATGGGCTGTTTTGAAGGGGGGCATTTTTAGACTCATTTGAAGTTTGCTTACAGGCGAACTAGAAAAGTAGATCGTCTGGTTTGTCTTACCTCCTTCCGCGTTTAATAATCCTGAGAACCTGGTTTCCTTAAGTATAGAGAAGGCTACAAAGTAAGCGGCTGCTTTCTTACAAATATCTCTCGCTCCCAATTGCAAGAGGCTGTTGCACATCCTGTGCAACAGCCTCTTTCTGCTAATTAGAATCAATGGATAAAAAGGCTACCTCATAATGGTAATACTTCCCGCTTCCACTTTCTCTTCTCCGTTACACATATACTGAACCCTATAAATGTAAACGCCAGGATTGACTTTGGTGCTACGATAGCTCCCATCCCAACGCTCAGTAGGATTATCGGTCCAGAATACCTCGTTACCGATTCGATCATAAATGGATAGGGCGATGAAGTTTGGAAGTGCAAAAGGGTTGTCAATGCCGAAGGTCTCATTTAGACCATCTCCATTTGGTGTAAAGGTATTGGGGAGAAATGCTTCACATTCTAGGTCGGCAGGATCAACAACGGTTATTAATAAGGAGTCCACCGCGGTACATCCAAATAAGTCCGTAAAGGCTAGGTAGTACGTTGTCGTTTCAGTGGGAGATAAAATGGTATTAGGGTTTGTCTCGTCCTGCACTCCATCTAAGGGTGACCAGGAAAATTGATCTGCACAGGTATTGGTGATGTAAGTTTCCATGAAATTACCTAGAAAGAGAATAGTATCTTTCTCCACCCCAAGGTCTACGAAGCCGTTTCCAATCTCATCTGGACGGAAAAATAGTTCCTTTACCTCCTGCTTGCTTAAAGATCGGTTATAGATCCGCACTTCATCTAAAAAACCTTCATACGAACCATCCGTAGCATTACAAGAGGAGGTTCCAAGTAGTAAGGGAAGGTTATCAGAAGTGAGATCTATCCGTTCGGGGTGGGCATCGGTATCTACTAGCACCCCATCAATATATAGTAACAGATTAGTTCCATCCCTTACTATTGTAACGTGATACCAGCAACGTTCTTGACTGAGTGGGGTAATGAAGCTGGCACTTAGCAGATTATTCTCACTCACAAGCACATTCAGGAATCGGTCATTGGGGGTATATCGAACGGCGAGCGCATTATTATTGCTGCAATCGTTGCGTTTACTCAGGATCGTCATATTGGTCACCTGATTGGAGTTCAAAGGCTTGAAATAAAAGCTTAGGGTGAAATCCTCAGTACCGAAAGCTTCCTTTACAGCCGACCCATCTAAAATAACTTCATCTCCCATACCGTTGAACCGAATGGCATTACCACGTACACCGCAGTCGTAGACGGAGATGTTGGAAAATCCGTTATTGGATAGATTCCCGGTTTCATCAACGACAACTGTATCCGTATCATTATCGAAAGAATAATGAGCTACTAATCCGAAGGTGGTCTGCGCGGAAGCCAGGGTGGTGAATAAACCGGCGCACAGAATAAGCAGAATTCGATTCATGGTTTAAATATCAAAAGGCAGCATCAAGTCTGCGGTTCAGCAAAGAATAATCGGAAACTGGTGAATAAAACCAGTACATAAACGGTTAGAACGGCTGGTTATTATTGTCCAAAGAGATTACCTAATCCACCTAGGCCAGGAGGCATTATATCTTTGATTAAATCTTGTTGGGCTTGCGCCTCGTTTTCGAGTGCTTGCTCTAAGACGCGATTGATCGTAATTACCAAAAGATCTTCTAATTCTTCCCGGTCAACGCTAGTAAACGATTCGGCATTGATCTGAATGTTGGTAATTTGACGATTAGCATTTCCTTGTACCGTTAGTAATCCTTCTCCACCACTGACAGTGATCTCAATAGCTGCTAGTTTTTCTTTCAAGGCTTTTTGCTTTTCTTCCATGTTACCTAGCAAGTCTCCAAACATGATTCTGGTTTTTGGTTGCGAAAATAATGATTCCAACAATAGAACAGTCGAAAACCGTTTCGGTTAGCAAATATAGAAATATGCGTTTCGTGGTCGATCGAAAGCTTGCTGAAATGCCGATTTTTTGCGAGCTAAAGAACCAAAAGAGCCTGGCACCGTGGTGCCAGGCTCTTTTGGGCTAGCTTTTTCGTTGGGTTCTCTTATTAGAAGAACTTACAAGGAGATGCTTTGTAAAAAAGGTAAGAACCAGTCACTCCAACAAATAAGTACCAGTCGTTTCGATCGGGGCGTCCATTAATGCTTATGCCGTCGAGATAGTCGGAAAACACAGCTCGCATCCCCGCTTCTAGACCAATACTGTAGGAATTTGCTCCAATGTAGCGGATTCCAGCACCAAAGGGTAGAGAGATGAAATCGGCCTTGTCGTTTTCCTCTGGGAAAGGTTCTCGAATGAATTTTGGTTCCGAATTGGAAGCGTCTACCTGCGCATCAGCTAGGGTAAATGCAACGCCAGTGAATAGATAAGGAATAATTTTCCGATTAATTTTTCCTTGGATATTATATCCTTCTTTACCAAGAATGTGAATTTCTCCTAGAATTGCTGTTTCAAATAAATCAGCGGTAAACCGAAAGTCCCGCACAAAGAGGGTTGGATTATTAGCATCGTCGCCAGTTAGTTTGGTTTGGGTAGCGGCAATCCGTAGAGAAAGATTACGGGTGAAATTAAATCGAAGATTCACCCCATAAACGAGATTCACCTCCTGGAAACCGATGAAAGTCTCTGCTAGGTCGCCATAATAGGTAGAACCGCCTAATAGGAATCCTCCTTCTACACCCCTTTGAGCATGTATGGCTAAGGGCAACAATAATATAAGTAGCAGACTGCGAAAAGATTTCATAGTGTTATTATTACTGCTTGCGTCAAAAATAAAATGCAGTGGAGAAATAAGTTGGATGGTACTTGGAGGATAACACAAAATTAGCCTCCACATTTTCCATTTTCTCCGGAGAAGGGGGCATAGGGTTATTCTTAATACAAAAATACCAAAAACTAGCTGATTGATATGTTAATTTTAGCTATGTGTCGTTAACCGAAAAAGTAGCCTTAAACTTGTCCTTTCACAAGCTCAATCAGAAAGTAACCATAGAATAACAAAAACATAGCTCCTTCCCATCGAGAGACTCGATGAGTTACAGTAACAATACCAAATAATATGGTTACCGCAACCATTAAAGGAAGGCTAAAGTCAAGAATGCTAGGTGGAATGGTTAACGGGGCAAAGAGAGCCGGAATCCCCATAACCGCATACGTGTTGAAAATATTGGATCCCAAGACATTGCCAATGGCAATCGCTGAATTACCTCGACGGGCTGCTGTTACACTCACTACTACCTCTGGCAATGAGGTGCCGAGAGCCACCAGCGTAAGCGCTATTACCTGAGATTGAATACCCAGCAGATCAGAGAGCTTTTGGATAGAAACAATCGTGTAATTAGCCCCTAAATAGACTAACAAACCTGCTATTATCAGAATCAGGTAGGTTTTCCAAGAGACTCTGCTCCGTTCCTTTTTGGGCTCTTCTTCGTCTCCCCTAAAGGTATTTATTAAGAAAATGGCCAGTGCTACTAAAAACAAGATCGCTTCGATCAAAGAAACGGATAAGTCTTGCAGCACAAACCAAAGGAAAAAAGCAGACCCCACTAAAAGAGGGATATCGATATCCATTACTCGAAAATTGAGCTGCACTTGTTTGGAAACGACAGCAACAATGCCAAGTACGAGCAAGAGGTTCGTAATGTTTGAACCAACTACGTTTCCTACAACAATCTCTGATTCTCCAATGAAGACAGCGGCAATTGAAGAGGCTAATTCGGGAAGAGACGTTCCAAAAGCGACGATCGTTACTCCAATGATAAAGGGGGAAATGCCGAAGCCCAAGCCGATTTTCTCAGCGGAATCTACAAATCGGTCAGAACCCCAGATTAAAACAACTAAGCTGACCAAAAACATCCCCAAGTAAAGCAACATATCTACACCCATAATAAAAAAGCAGGACGTGTTAATCGTCCTGCCGGCCAAAAGTACGTTTTTTTTCTACTTAATCTGGTGGCTTCGTCGACCATTCGCTGACACCTGGCGAAATTCAGGATGAATGCTCAACCCACCGCGCTTTAGCGCACCTTCCTTAGAAGGTACTTGGTTTTCTGGAGGGGGGGATTTGTTTAATACGACCAAAGGTCATGCTCGTAATTCTGAATTTCTTGTTCAACTTTTTGCGCTTCTAGAAGTAAATCCACCCCCGTGTACATATCCTGTAGGCGGTAATCCCGAACATTTGCTTCTTTGTAAATGTGTGAGTTAAACTGGCGATTTTCAAACAGATCCTCGTAGGTTACCCGGGAGCTCTGATTCCCTTCGTTAAAGACCTGTAAGTCAGCTAAATATTCTCGAGCAGAAGGATAATGTACCCAAAACATAGGAGCTTCATACAGGAAATTGCCATTCTCATCGTAATGGCTCAGCAAAGGAGCGATCCCTAGAATACGCACTTCCATAGTAGAAGTTATGGTATTAAAGAACCAAACCTCTTGAATGCGGTATTTCTTTACATCTTCGTAGAAGATATCGTTATCAATTACCCGTACATCTTCTCCGTAGGTGAATTCTGGATCAATAATCAGGAGGGTATCTCGTCGATAAAAAATTTCTTGCAGATCAGCTGGGGTAAGCGGGGTGGTGAATTGGTCGTCTTCGGGGCTATACAGGGTTAGTTCGTTTTGTAGGCCAGCACTTTTTAGGTGATCATAGAGATTTTCGGTTGGATGATAGAAGGGAAGATTGATTTTTTCCCGCACATCCAATACCCGCCAAACGCGTTTTTCCCAGAGAATATCCCGTTCTGTTACTGGCTGGTAATCTAAGGGCGGTTTTTGTTCCAGAATGGTACGATCAACAATATCGTTCAGAGGCTGGGCAATAGCCGTTCCCACCAGGCATAGCAAGCCCAGCGTAAACCAGATCATTCGATACATGGGTTACAGTTTTGAGGTTAGTTAATGACAATAAAATCCCAGGCTACACCTAGGGTGTAGTAGCGGGAGGAGAAATGAAAACCAACTTGATTAATAGAGGAATTTGGTTTTCTGGTCGGGGTTTTGAGTTGGATACAATAATAAAATGCAGAAAAGCGAAAAAGTAACAACCCTTTTCTGAAATTGAGTCGTTAATAATAAGACAGTGCTTCCTGTGTAGAACCAGGATCCAGCAGTTTTGACGCTCCCTTTAAACAAAACGACGTTGAGACGATCTCACGGTGGAGCAGGATTTATTAATTTTGCATTGTTCTCAACGCGCAAGCGCGCTTTTCGTTAAAAAGAATCAGGTATGCCTCTTGATCAAATAGATGTAGTTGAGCAGGAACAGCAATTGGCCCAGGCCGGCGAGATGAGTTTTCTGGATCATTTAGAAGAACTTCGCTGGCGAGTGATTCGGGCCTTAGGTGCTGTAGTGGGCGTTGGTATCCTATTCTTTTTATTTAATCAGACGCTATTCGATATAGTGGTTATGGGGCCGGCCCAAGCGGAGTTTATAACCTATCAATGGATTTGTCAGGCCTCTGAGACCCTTTGCTTTACTCCACCGGAAATCAGCATGCAAGCTATTGGTTTTGGAGAAGCTTTTATCATGAGTATAAAGGTCTCATTCATTTTAGGGTTCGTGGTCGCTTTCCCCTATGTATTCTATCAATTCTGGCGCTTTGTGAAGCCAGGCTTGTACGAGAAAGAACAACGCGTTACCCGCGGGGTCGTCATTATTTGCTCTCTTTTATTTATGCTAGGGGTATCCTTTGGCTATTTTGTGATTGCTCCTTTTGCAACAAACTTTTTGATGGGCTACACCCTACCAGGCGTCGAAAATATTCCGACCCTTTCTTCATACTTAGGGTATATGATCATGTTTACGGTACCCGCTGGAGCGATCTTTGAGTTACCTATTGTGGTCTATTTCCTATCAAAGTTAGGTGTAGTTACCCCAGAGTTTATGCGCAAATATCGCCGCCACTCTTTTGTAATCATATTGCTATTAGCCGCTATGATTACGCCGCCCGATGTCTTCACTCAGTTTTTGATCGGGATTCCATTGTATTTCTTGTACGAAATTTCCATTTTGATCTCCGCCCGCGTAAACAAGCTGGAAGAGGAGAAACTGAAGTAGTATGCATCAATTATCCTCTAACTCTACCTTGTTATTTAAGATCTTCATTCCAACATTTTGGATTGTATTCTTTGGTGCCTTCACGATTACCATTTTTGTGATGGACGTGTCGTATTTTGGTAATGTTCCAGCCTTTTTGTTTCGGATCGGAGTGCTGGCATTCTTACTAATTGGCGTAGCCATCATGGCTTGGGCTTTTTTACGACTAAAGCGGGTGGATGCAGATGAGCATTTCTTTTACGTCTCTAATTACTTCAAATCGGTTCGGTATCCTTTACACCAGATCGATCGGGTGGAGGAGCGAGACTTTGGGATCGTGAAAAGCATACGGTGTTATTTGAAAACGCCGGGCACTTTTGGTAGCCACTTTACCTTTTTGGTGAGCAGAAAACGATTGCAGCGTTATCTAGACGCTTTCCCAAATCAGGACCAACTTATATTTCCAGTTGCCGAAACCGAGGGTACGTCCTAACGCTCTTGCCAATATTGGTTGTAAAAAAAGACCCCAAAACCAGATGAATATCCGCTTTTGGGGTCTTTTTCAGAAAGTAAGCAGGCCTATTTTATCTTTCCATATCGCTGACCGTCCTTGTAACGGACAATGTATGCCGATGGGTAACCTAAGCCTTTGATACTATCCAATACAGATTTTGCTTGATCGAGGGTAAAGTAATCAGCGACTAACACCCGAGTAAGCTTCCGCTCAGTTAAGAACTCCGTATCGATTCTTCCGTAACCTTGTAAAGGTTGAATCTTTGGGTGATTTGCGTTGAATTTAGAGACTGCGGTAACCTGAATTTTGTAGTATTCTCCCTGATGACGCGGTGCATCGGTGGAGAATTCGGCATTATCAGCCTTGGTCTGGCCACGGGTTATATACGCGCTTGTTTCCGGTACGGTAGTTGTGCCATTTGGATTTGCGGAAGAAAAGGCCGACGATTCAGAAATATTCGGGGTGATCGGTGGTGTAACAGGATCAGGAGCCGGCATTTCAATCGTTTCTTCCACTGGTGCTCCAACAACGGGTGGCGTTACTTGTACTTCTTCCATTAAAATCGCCCGATTATTCGTTTCTCCAGGTTGATTTGGATCAGCAACGAAATTGAAGGTAGATGGTAAAAATCCTGTTTTCGTGGCTTCTATTTCGTATTGCTTCCCAACCTCCAGGGTGAATTCGTAAGTGCCATTATCAAAGGTCTTATAATCGAACAGGTTTTTGGTATTCCCTGCGGCCACTTCGAAAACGGCTAAAGAGACATTGTCAAGGGTCGCTCCGCTGAATTTATCGTAGATCCTACCGGACAAAATTAGTTCTGTATTCTCTTCACTTAGATCGGCAAAGGAAAAGATATCCTCATTGGTAGTCTGCAACTTACTCGGCTCAAAGCTTCGATTCGATACAAAGAAGCCCGATTTTTTGCTAGGGCTTTCAATGAAGAAGAAGTCATCGGCACTGGAGTTGTAAGGTAATCCTATGTTTTCAATCGTACTCCATTGCGTGCGGCTTCCTTTAGACCTAAAGATGTCGTATCCTCCGATGGTCACATGGCCATTGGAGGCAAAGTATAGTTGCGCATTTTCTAGATCGTAATAGGGTGTAATCTCATCTCCAGTAGAATTGATATTACTTCCAGCATTGATCGGGAAGGTGAAGTCCAAGTCTCCGCTGCTGATATCTCTGGTTACGAACCAGATATCCATACCACCGAATCCACCAGAGCGGTTTGAAGAGAAATAAAGGATTTCTGTATTCCCATTATACACTACATATGGATGGGTGGTGGTGGCATTAGCCAGATTGATATAATCTTTCAATTGTTCTGGTTCTGTCCAACCGGCTCCGATGCGTTTGGTGACAAAGAGTTCGCAACGCATATTTACACCACCTCCTGCTTTGGGCGATGGTTTACAGATAGTGAAGTAGAATCGTTTGTTATCAGGTGTGAGAGCACCATTACAAAAGTGATCATTTTCAATAATTGGAAATGAGTTTGGAATTTCTGGCTGTCCCCACTCTCCATTGATCAGTTTTGTGCGATAAATTTGGGCTCTACCTTCCTTAGTAGAAGAGAAATATAATAGCTCGTCATTAATCGGGATGGGAGCAAATTCAGTCTGTGGCGTGTTTACAAAATTGCTGAGATGCGAAACTTCTACATTGGGGCTTTCTGGAGCGGCAAGCATCTTTAGCCCAAGCTCACAACCGCGTATTTCAT
>JBCDIO010000016.1:0-14242 GCA_038748815.1 Bacteroidota bacterium | reverse complement strand
TTTAGCTCAATGTAAATTTTTGGTACTCGCTCTTCTTGCGAATACGCACTAAGAGATATTAGTAGAAAAGAAACTATGGTTAAACGACTTTTGATACTCATGTTTGGACTTTTTTATGTCTATAAATGTATAGAGCATTCGTCGTCGGAGTCTTGAACTAATTCAAGAAAACCTTCTACTCAAAAAAGCTTAGTGATGCTTACATCTTTAAATGACTGGCTTGGGTGCCTTAAGACTTTTTGATTCACAGAGGATTCCATTATGAGCTGTTCCGTTCTTTCCCGAAGCATTTCAAAATGGGTAGAGAGGTTTTATAGAATTGGCTACGCCCCGTTTTTAGGTACCATCAAGCGGCGGTTCAGGATTTATTCTGCCCCTTTTCTAGACAACCTTTAAGTCCAAAATTTGTATTCTTTTCAAAGCAATATCCAGCTATGTTTACAGGAATCATTGAATCGTTAGGAACGATTACCCAGATTGAAGCGGAAGGAACAAATCGACACATCACCGTACAGTCTCCTATTTCGGATCAACTCAAGATTGATCAGAGCATTGCCCACGATGGCATTTGCTTAACCGTAGTAGCCATTGAAGGGGACCAGCATACCGTTACGGCCATCGAAGAAACGATGAACCGTACCGCACTCGGCCAATGGGAAGTTGGTAAAAAAGTAAATCTAGAACGAGCCATGTCGGCGAATGCGCGCCTGGATGGACATATTGTACAGGGGCACGTAGATAAAACCGGGACTTGCCTCAAAGTCGAAGAACGAGACGGTAGCTGGATCTATACATTTCAATACGAAGCCAATCCGGAGCACTTGTTGGTCGATAAGGGGTCTATTTGTATTAATGGTGTGAGCCTCACCGTAGTTTCTCCTACCGTTGATACCTTTTCGGTAGCCATTATTCCGTACACCTACGAGCATACGGGTTTTCACCAATTACAAGCAGGTCATTCTATTAATCTGGAATTTGATGTGATTGGTAAGTATATTGCTCGGCATCTCGCCGTGTATCAACAAGCGATGCAGAAATAAAGACGTACGATTGAAAAACGCGGTCGGTAATTATGTCTGAACTCGAATTAATCATTGATCTCCATAAGGATTCAGAACGACAAGGCCCTGGAAGTCCCGCCGATACGTTAAGAGCCTTAGCGTTCGTCCACTTGCCTTCCAACCAGTTATTACGGGTAGCCGACCTAGGCTGTGGTACCGGAGGTCAAACCATTACCCTGGCCAAAGAGCTCCATGCCTCGATCAGTGCTTTGGACCTCTTTCCGGAGTTTCTGGAGGACCTGCAGGAGCGAGCCGTCCGAGAAGGAGTGGCTCACAAGATTCATCCGGAGGCCAGATCAATGGATGATTTAAATGTCGAAAAGGAGAGCTTAGACCTCATTTGGTCGGAGGGTGCCATCTACAATTTGGGCTTTGCGGATCGCATTAATAAATGGAAGCCCTCTTTGAAGAAAGGAGGGTATTTAGCAGTCAGTGAAATAACCTGGATCACCATGGACCGTCCCCAAGAGATCAGCCAATTTTGGGAAAAACACTATCCCCAAATAGATACGGCCGCAGCCAAAATCCGCATTCTGGAACAACAAGGCTTCACCCTTACTGGCTACTTTTATTTATCACCCCAAAGTTGGCTAGACCATTACTATCGACCATTAGAGCAACGATTCCCCGATTTCCTAAATCGGCATAACCAATCAGAACTCGCTCGGAAGATAGTCGACGAACATTGGGCGGAGATTAATCTTTACCGCAAATACCAAGACTACTACAGCTACGGATTCTATGTAGCTCGAAAAGAAATATGCTCTTAGATAATTCTTCTTCTTATTTTGTTTTTATTTATTGTTATAAATTCGTTTTCCTTTTGCTGATCTAAAGGCAACAGGTTATTAATAAGATCTTTAAGGAACCATAGAATCTGCTCTAAGTCTTCTTTGCCGTATCGGAGGAAAATTATATTAAGACCAGAAACTTTATGAGCGAAAACCTATCCTCCAAAGTCTTTATCCTCTGTAATAAGAATTCTTTGTTCTTTTTTAGCAAGTTCTAAGACTTCAGAATCCGAGATTCCTGCACTTGTTTCTGCTAACCAGTTCAATTCGAATCCTTGCTCTCTTAAGAAAAAAACTATTTTTCCATTTAATCCTTCGTCTGCAAGAATCATAATAATTACGCAGCTTTAATAACTTCTTCTTTCTCAACTACTAAGGCAGCATAGGATATTGCCGCAAGCACATCCTCTACTTTTAAATGAGGATACATTGCAAGAATTTCTTCCGTAGAGTAGCCGCCAGCTAATTTTCTCAGTAAGAGCTCAACGGTTATTCTAGTACCCTTAATAATGGGTTTACCCAACATTATTTGCGGATTAGCTACAATATGTCTTTTGACTTCAACCATTATCATGCTTATTTAAAGTTAATTCATTTACTCCAATAGTACCAGTTTTTTGCAATAATCAACAGTCCATTTTAGGGGAGTTTATTTCCTTTTCAAGACACCTTCATTTCACTAGCTGTCTGCGTCGGTGTTGCTTGCAGATTAGACTCCTTTCCTGAATGATACACCGGTAAAAAGAATAGGAAGGAAGCTCCATTCTCCTCAGTGGGATCAAGCGCGATATTTGAACCGTGGAGCTCCATAATTTTCCGGGCAATGGCCAGACCGAGCCCCATTCCAACCTCTTTCTGGGAATTTTCATCGGTTTGCCGATAGCGATCAAAAATGGCCCCTTGTTCTTCCTCCGGAATACCCGGTCCACTATCCACCAGACGTACTTGTACCCAATCGGCGTCGTGGCGTTTCCAGTCCACACAAATTTCGCCTCCTTTGGGGGTGAACTTGATTGCATTATCCAGTAAGTTCTGGAAAACACGTTCGATCAAACCAACATCCCCTTCTACCATGGGTACTTTCTGTTTCAGACAAACCGTCAAATCAATTTGCTTAGCCTCCGCTAACACTTGATAATCTTTGACGATGTCTTGCGCTAATTCTGGTAATAAGAAAGGTTCTGGTTCAAGCTCAATTTCTCGGGCCTCTAACTTGGAGTACTCAAATAATTGAGTCACGAGATTGGATAGACGGTTTGAACTATTAAAGATGATATCCAAATACTCGGCCCGTTCCTCCTGACTCAAATTAGAGTTCTTCATTTGCATCGTTTCGATGTAGCCCTGGATAATCGCTAGAGGTGTACGCAAATCGTGACTCACGTTGGCAACGAGTTCGCGGCGCAGGCGTTCCAGCTTCTTAAGCTCATCGATGTTTTCGACAATGGTATCCGCCATTTCGTTGAACGAATCGGTTAGCCGAGGAAAATCGTTGGCCATCTTTCCTGGAATCCGGGCCGAATAGTCCCCATTTTTAAACCGCCAGACAATCTGACTAATCCGTTCCAGGTTCCTCGTTAAAAACCAAAAAACAATGAGGCCGACGGCTAAGGCTCCTACCAAGGACAGGAAGAAGGCTTCCACCCCGATTCGGAGAATATAACTATTAAAGAGGGTAGAGCTGACGGTAAACTGCTCTTCACTTGCCAATACGATATACAAATATCCAGCCTGGGTTCCCTCCTCCATAACCCGGGCGGCGGAGAAGACTTTCTTTTCTCCGGGATTCCTCGGGTCATCTCCTTTGACCATTTGTCCTTTCCCTTCTTGCTGAATAAACTGCTCGATCGGGTTTAGATTAACCTTTTCTGCTGTGATTTGCTTATTGGGAGCCAGATAGGTAAGGATAGTTCCATCATTGTCTAGTAAGTAAACCTCCACGCTGGGATTAATCACCATCATGGAATGCATGATGTCTTTCATCGCGTCTTTATCCACCTGCCCATTAATAATTGGTGGTACTAGGTTTACGGTCGAATCGGCAATTGCCCCGTAGAGTCGCTGGTTTACCTCATCGAGGTAATCGCGGGCAATCTGTCGGGTGATCCAGAAATAAGAGACTCCAATGGCAAATAAGAGGAGTAAGAAGATTCCTGATAATTTCCAGTATAAGGTATTGCCTTTCATAGACTTATAATTCTTCGTTAAAACGATAACCTACGCCCCAAGTGGTTAGGATATAAGTAGGATTTTCCATATCGGGTTCAATCTTGCGTCGTAATCGGTTGATATGCGAGTTTACCGTATGCTGAAAGCCATCAAAATCGTAGCCCCAAACTCGGTTTAGGATACTTTGACGATTGTAGCTTTTCCCCGGATGTGATGCAAGTAAGGTTAACAGATCGAACTCTTTGGGCGAAAGATCAATCCGGTCGCCTCGTACCGTCACTTTCCGTTTATCTACATCGATCAATAGATCGCCAAAGTCGAGTAGTGGATTTTCTTTCGTTTGAACGACTTCCTCTTTATAAAGATCCATCCGCCGGAAAATAGCCTTCACTCGGGCTTGAAATTCCCGTACAGAAAAAGGTTTCGTGAGGTAGTCATCGGCTCCCATTTCTAAGCCAAGTACTTTATCAATTTCCTCAGATTTTGCCGTTAGCATCAAGATGGGGGTTCGAACTTTTCGGGCGCGCAACAAACGGCAAATATCTAGACCACTTAAAGTGGGTAACATCACATCCAAAACGATCAGATCATCTTTTCCTTTTGCAGCCAGTTCAAACCCTTCCATGCCATCTAAGGCTTTGGAGACTTCACAATCCATATCGGTCAAGTGCAAGGCTAGTAGATCGATCAAATTGGCATCGTCTTCAATGATAAGCACTTTCTTCTTCATAGTGTAACACAACTTATAGCTCCCAGAGGGGCGTAATTAGGTTCTATTAAGCAATGATAAGCTAACGAAAATTTCCCCCATTAAAAAACGGAGCTTGTCCGAAGATATTCCGAGGATATAAACCAATTCTGAAATGACTTGTCTGCGAATAGACACTCGGAGAAATTCGTTCTCCCTGAAAAAATAACTTCTAATACAATCAATTGATTAACAAAGATTTAACAAAAAATATCACTTGTGATCTTTTTGTTACTTTTTTGCCATCACCCTGTGAAACGGTGCCATTACCTTTGTTTATGTAAGGGGGTTATTAAGAATCCCTCGTTTGCAAAGGATTGAGCGTTATAATAGAAAAACCCTGCTGATTGAGATCAGCAGGGTTTTGTTTATTGATGCAGTTCGTTGCAATCGTTTATTCCATATCCATGTCTTCTTCCTGAAGAAGCGCTTGACGATCCTTGTGAATCTCGTACTGCTCCTTGGTTGTAACGTATAGGTTTTTGAACTTCCGTTGACCGGTACCGGCCGGGATTTTCTTACCAACAATTACGTTCTCTTTCAGACCATTCAGGAAGTCCATCTTCGCACTAATCGCAGCCGTTGAAAGAACCTTCGTGGTTTCCTGGAAAGAAGCCGCTGAGATCCAGCTGGTCGTACCCAATGAAGACTTGGTAATACCCTGTAGGATCGGGCTTGAAGTAGCTGCTATCGCATCGCGGAATTGGACTAGCTTCAAGTCGTTACGCCGTAGGTAGGAATTTTCTTCCCGCAGTTGACGCAAAGTGACTAACTGACCTGGGCGAAGCTTGTTCGACTCTCCCCCATCAGTAACAAACTTCTTATCGAAGATCCAATCATTTTGCTCGATGAATTCCCACTTTTCTACTGCTTCACCTTCCAAGAATGAAGTATCACCTGGATCTTCAATCTGGACGCGCCGCATCATCTGACGTACGATTACCTCACAGTGCTTGTTGTTGATACCGATACCCTGCGACCGATATACGTCTTGGATACCTTGCACCAAGTAATTTTGTACTGCGAAAGGACCTTTGATTGCTAGAATGTCTTTCGGTGATACAGCCCCATCTGACAACTGAGTACCGGCCCGTACGAAGTCACCTTCTTGGATTAGGATGTGCTTAGAAAGACCTATCAGGTACTTGCGCTTCTGGCCATCTTTAGCACTTACAATCACTTCGCGATTACCCCGCTTAATCTTACCAAAGGCAACAACACCGTCGATCTCTGATACAACAGCTGGGTTCGATGGATTCCGTGCTTCGAAGAGTTCGGTAACCCGTGGAAGACCACCAGTAATATCCTGGATCTTTCCAAGTTTCCGCGGAATCTTAGCAATCTTTTCACCCGCTTTAATCTCTTGACCATCGTCGATCGAAATGTAAGCACCCACTGGCAAGTTGTAGCTACGGAGCTCTTCACCGTCCGCACTGACGATCTTGATCGTCGGGATCTTACGCTTATTCTTAGATTCAACGATGACCTTTTCAGAATAACCAGTTTGATCATCCTTTTCTTGACGGAAAGTAACCCCTTCTTCGATGGAATCGAACTGGGCAACACCAGCAAACTCAGAAATAATAACTGCGTTGAATGGATCCCAGTTACAGATCAGATCGCCTTTCTTTACCGTTTGGCTATCCTTAACATTAAGGTTAGCACCGTAAGGAATATGGTGAGAAACCAGTACCCGGTTTCCTTCTGGGCTCACGATTCGGATTTCACCAGTCCGCGAAAGCACCACTACTTCATCATCAGACTGTGTAGTACGGATACTATCGAATTCCAGCTTACCTTCAAACTTAGAAACGATCTCTGATTCGGTTTTCGATACGGAAGCAATACCCCCGACGTGGAAGGTACGTAGGGTAAGCTGGGTTCCTGGTTCACCAATTGACTGCGCAGCAATGATGCCTACAGCGTCTCCCATCTCGGCAATTCGGCCAGTAGCCAAATTCTTTCCGTAACATTTCGCACAAACACCCCGCTTAGTCTCACAAGTCAGTACAGAACGGATGGTTACTTCCTCAATACCAACCTTCTCAATCTTCAAGGCCATATCCGCGGTGATATACTCCCCGGATGGAACCATGATTTCATTCGTTTCAGGATGCTCAATATCGTGTAGGGTATAGCGCCCTTGGATTTGGCTCTCCAAAGACTCAATTACTTTATCATCATTCTTAATGGCACTGGTTTCAATACCACGCAGGGTACCACAATCCTCTTCCATAATGACTACGTCTTGAGCAACGTCTACCAAACGACGGGTCAAGTAACCGGCATCGGCGGTTTTCAAAGCCGTATCGGCCAAACCTTTCCGTGCACCGTGGGTAGAGATAAAGTACTCAAGTACGGACAATCCGTCCACAAAGTTCGAGAGGATGGGGTTTTCAATAACCGCTCCCCCTGTATCACCGGATTTTCGTGGTTTAGCCATAAGTCCCCGTAGTCCACACAGCTGCTTAATCTGCTGTTTAGAACCCCGAGCACCGGAATCCAGCATCATGTATACCGAGTTGAAACCTTGCTTATGCTCCGCCAACTCTGTCATTAGGTTATCGGTAATGTGGTTATCTGCATAGGTCCACGTGTCGATAATCTTGTTGTAACGCTCGTTGTTGGTGATCAAACCCATGTTGTAGTTCTCCCACACTTCATCCACTTCTTCCTGCGCCGTATCGAGGGTTTTAATCTTTTCCGAAGGAGTAATCAAGTCTCCTAAGTTAAAGGACAAACCTCCTTTGAAAGCCCAAAGGAATCCCATCTCTTTGATCTTATCCAAGAAAGCTGCCGTTACTGCGAAATCGGTACGGGTAATGATACCACCGATAACGCGCTTAAGGTTCTTCTTGGTCAACAACTCGTTGATATAAGGTACTTGCTCCGGTACAGCTTGGTTGAAGATGACCCGCCCAGTGGTGGTTTTAACCCGCATCAGGCGAATGTTACCTTCTTCATCTTCCGCATTTACCCGTACTTGAATTTCTGCGTGTAGATCCAGCTTACCTTCATTGTAGGCAATAATTACCTCTTCTGGAGAGTAGAAGATGCTATCTTCTCCTTTCACTTTCAGTTCTTCCGTAGAGCGGCGTGACTTGGTAATATAGTAAAGACCAAGTACCATATCCTGAGAAGGAAGAGCAATCGGTGTACCGTTTTGTGGGTTCAACATGTTGTGCGATGACAACATTAAGACCTGTGCTTCCAGAATAGCCGCATGGCTTAGCGGCACGTGTACCGCCATTTGGTCACCATCGAAGTCGGCGTTGAAAGCACCACAAACTAGTGGGTGCAGTTGAATCGCCTTACCTTCAATCAACCGAGGCTGGAAGGCCTGGATAGACAAACGGTGCAGCGTTGGTGCGCGGTTCAACATAACTGGGTGTCCCTTCAGAATGTTCTCCAGGATCTCCCAGATCACAGGATCTTTCCGGTCCACCAGTTTCTTCGCTGATTTTACCGTTTTAACGATACCACGCTCAATCAATTTCCGGATAATGAATGGCTTGAATAATTCTGAAGCCATTCCTTTGGGCAAACCACATTCGTGTAGCTTCAAAGTGGGTCCTACTACGATCACCGAACGACCAGAGTAGTCAACCCGCTTACCCAAAAGGTTCTGACGGAAACGACCTTGCTTACCTTTCAAAATGTCAGAAAGTGATTTCAAAGCTCGTCCACCTTCTGCTTTTACCGCGTTTGACTTCCGTGAGTTATCGAACAGAGAATCGACGGCTTCCTGCAACATCCGTTTCTCATTCCGTAGGATTACCTCCGGAGCTTTGATCTCTAACAGACGCTTCAAACGGTTGTTCCGAATGATCACCCGACGATAAAGATCGTTTAGATCCGAACTGGCAAAACGACCACCATCAAGGGGTACTAAAGGACGCAGTTCTGGTGGAACGACGGGTAGATATTGGATAATCGTCCATTCTGGGCGATTTTCAATACGGGTTAAACCATCGCGGAAAGATTCTACTACCCGAAGACGCTTAAGGGCTTCAGATTTCCGTTGCTGGCTTGTTTCATTCGCCGCCTGGTGGCGAAGATCATAGGATAACTGATCCAAATCCAGACGCATCAATAAGTCCCGAACGGCGTCGGCACCCATTTTCGCGATGAATTTGTTTGGATCGTCGTCCTCCATAGTTTGGTTCTCTGCCGGAAGTGAATCAAGGATATCCAAGTATTCTTCTTCCGTGAGGAGATCCATTTTATTAATTCCGTCATCTGCCTTGATACCAGGCTGCACCACTACGTAACGCTCGTAGTAAATGATGCTTTCCAATTTCTTGGAAGATAACCCAAGCAGATAACCGATTTTATTTGGAAGCGATTTAAAGAACCAAATGTGTACAACGGGCACTACCAATTTGATGTGTCCCATCCGCTCCCGCCGAACTTTCTTCTCGGTTACTTCAACCCCACAGCGGTCACAAACGATTCCTTTATACCGGATTCGCTTATACTTCCCACAATAGCATTCGTAGTCTTTAACGGGACCAAAGATCCGCTCACAGAACAAACCATCACGTTCTGGTTTGTAGGAACGGTAGTTGATGGTCTCCGGTTTCAAGACTTCACCATACGAACGTTCCAGAATTTCATCTGGAGACGATAGGCTAATGGTGATGCTATCGAAGGCCTGCTTTTGAATTTGTGCTTTTTTCTTAAAAGGCATACTTAAATTCGTTTGAAAGTGATCCTAGCTTGCGGCTCGGTGCCTGCCCTTCCGGACCGGCACCCAACCTATTCAAAAGTTGCCTCAAATCATGGTCTGAGGCTCCAACCATCTGATTCTAGTCAAACTTGATATCCAAAGCCAGACCACGTAATTCGTGGACAAGTACGTTGAACGATTCTGGGATATTAGGCTCCGGTAGGAGATCCCCTTTCACAATCGCTTCGTAGGCTTTGGCCCGACCATTAATATCATCGGACTTGATCGTCAGTAACTCCTGCAAGATATTGGCCGCACCGAAAGCTTCGAGTGCCCATACCTCCATCTCACCAAAACGCTGACCACCGAACTGAGCTTTACCACCGAGAGGCTGTTGCGTAATGAGAGAGTATGGTCCAATCGAACGGGCGTGCATCTTGTCATCTACCATGTGAGATAGCTTCAGCATGTAGATAATACCCACCGTTGCTTGCTGGTGGAATCGATCTCCGGTCTCTCCATCGTACAGGTAAGTCTGCCCCAAAGAAGGCAAGTCAGCCCGTTGGATGTATTCCTCAATCTCATCCGACTTAGCACCGTCGAAGATCGGTGTACCGAATTTCATATCCAGTTTTTCACCGGCCCATCCAAGTACCGTTTCGAAGATCTGTCCGAGGTTCATACGGGAAGGTACGCCAAGTGGATTCAATACGATATCTACTGGTGTTCCATCTTCTAAGAATGGCATGTCTTCCATCCGTACGATCCGAGATACAATCCCTTTATTACCGTGACGTCCAGCTAGTTTATCGCCCACTTTCAGCTTACGCTTCTTGGCCATGTAAACTTTAGCCAGTTTCAATACACCAGCGGGGAGTTCATCCCCAATGCTAATGTTGAATTTTTCCCGCTTGTAGCGACCAACTTCTTCATTCAGCTTAATGCTGTAGTTGTGAAGCAAGCTAGCTACCAAGCCATTGGAGTGATCGTCATTGGTCCAGTTACTATAGTCGATTGAAGAGTACTCTAATTCCCGCAATACTTCTTGCGTAAACTTGGTACCTTTCGGAATCAAGGTTTCATTGTATACGGAGCGAACGCCATTTGAGCTTTGGTTCTTCAAGATTACCAAAAGCTTGTCGACCAAAATGGTACGAAGTTCGTTAGTCGCAACAGCGTGCTGATCGTCTAGTTTGGCAAGTAGATCTTTCTCTTGTGCTTTTTGGACTTTATCCTTTTTAGCACGAGCAAATAACTGCTTGTCGATAACGATTCCTTTGGTTGATGGAGGTGCCTTCATCGAAGCATCCTTCACATCACCCGCTTTATCACCGAAGATGGCACGAAGTAGTTTTTCTTCCGGAGTAGGATCACTTTCTCCTTTCGGAGTGATCTTACCAATCAGAATATCTCCTTCGCGAACCCAAGCCCCAACCCGGATAATACCGTTTTCGTCCAGGTCTTTAGTTGCATCTTCACTTACGTTTGGGATATCGTTGGTTAATTCTTCTTCACCAAGCTTCGTATCCCGAACATCCATCTCGAAGTGCTCGATGTGGAGAGAGGTAAAGACATCTTCCCGAACCACGCGCTCGCTCAATACGATCGCATCCTCAAAGTTGTATCCCTTCCAAGGCATGAAGGCCACCTTCAGGTTTTGGCCCAATGCTAATTCTCCTTGCTCCGTGGCGTAGCCGTCACAAAGGATTTGTCCCTTGGTAACACGCTGGCCGCGACGAACAATCGGCTTCAAGTTGATACAAGTACCTTGGTTCGTACGCAGGAACTTGATCAGTTTATAGGTCTTACGGTTGTCTTCGAAAGAAACCAGTTGTTCTTCTTCAGAGCGGTCGTAACGAATTACAATTTCATTAGCATCAACGTATTCAACGACACCCTCGCCTTCGGCGTTGATCAACATCCGGCTATCCCGGGCCACCTTACCTTCGAGCCCTGTACCTACGATCGGGGACCGAGGACGAATCAAAGGAACGGCCTGGCGCTGCATGTTGGACCCCATCAAGGCCCGGTTAGCATCATCGTTTTCCAAGAATGGGATCATCGAAGCCGATACCCCAACAATTTGGTTTGGAGCAACGTCGATATAATCCAGTTCATCGGGTGCTAATACCGGGAATTCCCCGTGGTCACGCCCTTTAATCCGATCGGATAAAAAGGTTCCGTCCTCTTGGGTCGGTGCGTTTGCCTGAGCGATCCGTTTATTATCTTCTCCTTCTGCGGATAGATAAACCGAAGGATTACCAATATCTACTTTACCCTCAACAACCCGACGGTAAGGCGTTTCTAAGAAACCCATTTTATTCACCTTCGCATGTACACACAGCGTGGAGATCAAACCAATGTTTGGTCCTTCCGGTGTCTCAATGGTACAAAGGCGACCGTAGTGAGAATAGTGTACATCCCGAACTTCGAAACCGGCCCGTTCCCGAGAAAGACCACCGGGTCCCAACGCTGAAATACGACGTTTGTGCGTAATCTCAGAAAGTGGGTTGGTCTGATCCAGGAATTGTGATAATTGACTGGTTCCAAAGAAAGAGTTAATCACCGAGGAGAGCGTCCGTGCATTGATCAAATCAATCGGTGTAAAGACCTCGTTGTCCCGTACGTTCATCCGTTCTCGGATAGTCCGTGCCATCCGTGCCAGACCGACACCGAATTGAGCGTATAATTGCTCACCTACGGTACGTACCCGACGGTTACTCAAGTGATCAATATCATCGATCTCGGCCTTTTGGTTCATTAACTCTACCAAATAGCGAACGATCTTAATGATGTCCTCTTTGGTAAGCACCAAGGTTTCGAAATCGGTATCTAATTCAAGCTTACGGTTGATTTTATAGCGACCTACTTCTCCTAAGTTATAACGCTTGTCAGAAAAGAAAAGCTTATCGATGATACCGCGAGCTGTTTCATCATCCGGTGGATCGGTACCCCGAAGTTGACGGTAGATGTAGTTCACCGCCTCCATTTCGGAGCTTGATGGATCCTTTTGTAGCGTATTGTAGATGATAGAGTAATCATCTTCCACATCATCTTTCTGCAGAATGACGTGATCGGTATCCGCTTCTAGGATCAACTCAATATTGTCTTCATCCAAAGCGATATCCCGCTCTAGAATAATTTCGTTCCGCTCGATAGTTACTACCTCACCGGTATCCTCATCCACGAAATCTTCAGTCCAACTACGTAGAACCCGAGCGGCCAATTTGCGACCGATGGATTTGGTTAGCTCGTCGCGGGTAGCTGGTACCTCATCAGCTAGACTAAATAGATCCAAGATCGCTTTGTCCGAGTCGTAACCGATAGAACGTAACAAGGTCGTAACCGGGAATTTCTTCTTCCGGTCGATGTACGCATACATCACATTGTTGATATCGGTGGCGAATTCCATCCAGGCTCCTTTAAAAGGAATAACCCTAGCAGAATAGATCTTCGTACCATTAGGGTGGAAGCTTTGTCCGAAGAAAACACCTGGAGAACGGTGCAGCTGGGAGACAATCACCCGTTCTGCTCCGTTAATTACAAACGTTCCTTTGGGAGTCATGTAAGGAATGTTCCCCAAAAAAACGTCTTGCACGATGGTTTCGAAATCTACGTGTTCTTCATCGTTACAAGAAAGGCGCAATTTTGCCTTTAGCGGTACGCTGTAGGTCAACCCACGGTGCATACACTCTTCGATGGTGTAACGGGGTGGATCGATAAAATAGTCTAGGAATTCTAGAACGAAGATGTTACGCGCATCGGTAATTGGAAAATTTTCTTGGAACACCTTGTAAAGGCCTTCATTCACCCGGTTTTCTGGGGTAGTTTCCAATTGGAAGAATTCCTGAAAGGATTTCAATTGGATTTCCAGAAAGTCAGGGTAATCGGCCAGGAGTCTAATTTTACCGAAGCTTACCCGGCGATCTTCGGCAGTAGTAGCAATCCCGTTTGATGCCATTTGCGTTATTCTTAGAAGTTAGAAGTATAAGAAACAGACATTCCTGTATTCTTGCTGTAATTGGAAGAGCATTTAGTAACATGGGGAGTGAATATGTCCTTTAGTCGTGTTAGCAGTAGCTTATGTCCTAAAACGCCAAAGCGATTCCGGGCTTAAACGTCAGCGACGAACAGCCGAAATCGAGAAAAAAGACTTGCGGAAAAAAGTTTCTAGGATCAAGTTTTTTTTGCGCACTCCAGATTTTTAGGCAAAATAGAGTCGTAGATATTCTGCGGACTCTTTTGCTATGTGGTAAACTTACCACTCCCATTCAAGTAAAGTTCCTTATAATACAAAATTTCGAAGAAAGAAGTTCAAATTCCTTCGTAATTTATATGACAATAGGCTTAGGCAGATGATAACACCTGTCTAAGCCCTATTGTTTATCTAGTATGTCGTTGAAAAAGCTTGACTTTACGAAACATTGAAAAGCTTGGTAAACGAATAACTAAAGATGGGGGAGCTAATTGAATTACTTCAATTCTACCTCAGCACCTACTCCTTCTAGAGCAGCTTTGATGGACTCCGCTTCGTCTTTAGCAACACCAGCTTTAACTACACCTGGTGCACCATCTACGATTTCTTTCGCTTCTTTTAGGCCTACACCCAAAAGTGTCTTCACTTCTTTAACTACTTTCAATTTAGCAGCGCCAGCAGAATTTAATACTACATCAAATTCTGTTTTTTCAGCAGCAGCTTCTCCGTCACCGCCACCACCAGCAGGTCCAGCAGCAACTGCAACAGCAGCAGCAGCAGGCTCAATGCCGTAGTCTTCTTTCAGAATTTCAGTTAGGTCATTCACCT
>JBCDIO010000015.1:0-14286 GCA_038748815.1 Bacteroidota bacterium | reverse complement strand
CCAGTGGTATAGCGTATTCCACTTCTTGTAGATTTTTCGGGTATTCAAGATGGTATTCCCAGAAATAACGAAGGCTAAGATCACCAAAAGGGACCAACCATTCTTCCATGTCCAACGAAGGCTTCTTTTTGGATCCGTCATACCTCGTTTACAAAAAGCGGTTAATATAAACGTAGCAAAGGTAAAATCTTCCGAGGGCTTTCCTTGAACTAATTTGCTGGTGAGGGCGTTGGAAAAAGAAAACTGTTACACAAATGAATTTTTTTGTAAATTTGATAAAATTGTAACACAATGTCAGCAGCCCTTACCCTGGCTAAAAACTTGAAGCAATTCCGAGAAAGCCGGGGCTTTTCACAGGAAAAGGTAGCGGCCTATCTGGGCGTCAAGCGGGAGATGATCAGTTATTTTGAGAATGCCAAACGATCACCTTCCTTGGATTTTCTAAACAAACTGAGTGACCTATACGGAGTAGACCTCTCCGACCTACTTGAAGAAAACCCAGCGACCCACGCCGCGAATGTGGCATTTGCTTTTCGGGCAGATGCCCTCAACGAAGAAGATATGGAACACCTAGCAGTGTTTCGAAAAACGATTAAGAACTACTTGAATATCGATCGGCCTTAAACTTGCAACCCCATGCGCAGTAGAGACCTCAAACTCCGAATGAGTAAAGCCGCCCGGGCTTTCCGCAAAGATCTCGGGCTAGGGCTCCTAGACCCTTTCCCAATGGAAAGCATCCTCTTAGATCAAAATGTACTCACCGTTTTTCGCCCCATGAGTGCCGCCCTTTCCGGCATGGCCGTAAAAGTCAGCCAGGAAGGAATGGTTCGCCGTTTCATGCTAGTCAATAGTAACCAAACCCGGGGCCGGCAGTTTTTCACCATGGCGCACGAATTGTACCATCTCTTTATCCAAGCGCAGTTTCAATCAATGATCTGCCAAACGGGACGCTACCAATGGAAGGATCGAGATGAGTACAAAGCCGATTGGTTCGCCTCCTATCTATTGCTGCCCCCCGAAGGCCTCTTACACCAACTTCCAGAAGCCGAGATTCGCAAAGACCATATTAGCCTGTTGAGCCTCATCAAAATCGAGCAGTACTATCAATGTTCACGCTCGATGCTTCTTTACCGACTTCGAGAACTAGACCTTATCAGCGAACATTTTCATCACCGTTACAGCCAAGATGTTATCCACCAAGTCAAGGCCAATGGATTTTCCACCGACTTGTACCGTGCCGATCGCAGCATCCGTCTGGTCGGTGATTATGTATCTAAAGCCAAGGCCCTTTTTGAAAAAGGAGCCATCTCAGAAGGGCATCTATACGAATTACTGGGTACGGTGGGCATTGATCCAGCGACCGCAACCGGAATACAAGAATAAAAGGCATGGCCGAAACCATCCAAGCCCATGGTAATTTATTACTCCTTGACACGGATGTCTTAATTCATTTTACCAAAGCGGGCGAACTTCATATACTTCCATCGATCTTCCCAGCGATGACCTATTGTCTACTCGAAAATGTGTACGAGGAGTTACGCTATCCAGCCTTCCGGGGGGCAATTGATCAACTCCTTGGAGCCGACCTTCTACAAATCATTGAGTTTCCAGCGGGTGACCTTCGGATTTTGTCCGAATATGCCAAACTTAAAAGGAAAGGGCTCGGCGATGGAGAAAGTGCCTGCCTTGCTGTGGCCCGCTTTCAATTCCATGCCATTGGAAGTTCTAACCTCAGAGACATCAAAGGCTACTGCCGCAAGCATCGCATCCGCTTTCTAACCACCCTCGACTTTCTATGTGCCGCTTTACACCGAGAAGTCTTTGACGAGGAACGCTGTAATCAATTTATTCAAACCGGAGTAAAGCAAGGAAGTCGATTTCCTGTTCGAAAAATCTCTGATTACCGCTGCCGTAAGTTTCTACTGTAAATCCAAGCCGTAAATCAGTGTTTGATACGGACCGATCGAGCCTTCCTGATAGTCAGCAGTCAACGAACACCAGGGTTTCCCACTTTGCAGATTAGTCCAGCTGACGCGTTCCCCAGAGAGATTATGCATCACCAAAGAACGATCACCTCCAAGCACGCGATAGTAGGCCAATACAGACTCAGGCCATTCTTCTTGGCTAGCTTCTATCTGTCCAGAATGGAGTAATTCATGCTGGCTGCGCAAAGAGATGAGTTCCTGATAGTGTCGAAAAAGAGAATATTCGTCTTGCAGATGCTGATCCAAGGCTTTGGTAGAGTCCCGCAGGTTATGACGCAGTGGCAGCCAATTCGTTTGAGCCTCGGGCGACCATGCCCCCCAAGGAAAAGGCTCTCGAATATGCTCATCCGGTTTCTGGCCAAGCATACCCAATTCTTCTCCGTAATAGATAAACGGATTTCCGGGTAATGTAAGCAAAATACTTGCCGCTAACTTAGTCTTTAGCAAATCCCCCCCTAGAACCGATCGCACGCGGTCCTGATCGTGATTGGTCAGAAAGATAGCATCCGACTCCAGTCCAAATTTCATTTGCTCTTGGTAGAAACCTTGAAGATTGGCAACTAAATGACTAGTATCTTTTTCCGCCAGAATATCCTGAATAATCCACTTACTCAAATCGAAGTGAAAACAAGCGTGTAGACCTGCATCGTAGAAAGACAAAAGCGTGGAATCTCCTTCCCAAACCTCTCCTACCAGCCAAGAGGATGGAGCGATAGAATCCGTAAATGCTCTGAATTCCTGCCACCATTGCAGCGTTTTCTTCAGATGCTCAGATTGTTGGGAATGGTAATAGGGATAGATATGTAGAGCAGCATCGAGCCGCAGCCCATCAATGCCGTGTTGTACCAGCCAGAATTGAGCCATTGCTTTAACGGAATCCCGCACGGCCACTTGGTCATAATTCAAATCGGGCATACCTTTCCAGAAAAATCCGTTAAAAACCTTTCCTGTTTCGTTCGACTGCTCCCCATCCGCCGGTTGGGCATGCCAATGGTACGGATTTTCGTGCGCCAAACTTGTATCGTCCCAAACGTAGAAGGAGTGAAATAGACTGATAGTATCCGTCAAGGCGGATTGAAACCAAGGGTGTTCATCGTCCGTATGATTAACTACAAAATCAATCAGGAGGTGCATATCACGGTAGTGCAATTCCTTTACTAGTTGATCAAAATCCGCCATGGTTCCATACACAGAATCGATCTTGTAATAGTCTGTTACGTCGTATTTATGATAAGAAGGAGAGGGGTGAATGGGTAACAACCAAATACCCTGCACCCCCAAAGAATCTAAGTAAGGCAGTTGCTGAATTAACCCAGGAAGATCTCCGATACCATCTCCATCGCTATCCGCAAAGGATCGTAAGAATATTTGATAATAAACCCGAGAGGGAGCTTGGCTTTCGAGGGGATAGCAGGCTTCAAAAACAAAAGCGGTACATCCCCAAAGGAAAAGAAGGGGCACAACTTTTATACTTTGGATAGTCTGCATGAGAGAATATAATTTGTCGGCCAAAAAGTAACCGACGCTCAATTAGGCCGTCATATGTTCATATATGGATATTAGGCCTTTCGACATTTACAATTCCAATCGGCCATATTTTCCATTCTATCAAAAATATACAACTAACAAGGCGTGTTTTTGCTACAAATTCAAAAAAACAGGGCTTGCGCTGAATAATCCATCACGATGGGAATCTTTTTGTAAATTTGTAGTCAATCCAAAATATAAAAAACCTCCATCTAAGGGTCCGAAAAATTCAGAAAACTACCCCCTCTGGAGCAAAACCAAGGCTTATGCTTTTCAATCAAAAGAAGCTTACTACCCGAACTTATTGCAACAATGTCCTTGAGGCGATCGGCAACACGCCACTCATTCGTCTGAATGCCATTGTACAGGACTTGCCTTGTACGGTTTTAGCGAAAGTAGAATCGTTTAATCCCGGGCTTTCGGCCAAAGACCGTATCGCGCTCAAGATGATCGAGAAAGCAGAACGGGATGGGATTATCACCGAAGGAGGAACCGTCATTGAATCTACTTCTGGTAACACGGGTTACAGTGTAGCAATGGTTTGTGCGGTAAAAGGATACCGTTGTATTTTGGTAGCCCCCGAGAAAATTTCTCAAGAAAAACGGGCCGCTCTGAAAGCACTTGGAGCTGAATTGAATATTTGCCCCACCAACGTGAAGCCAGAAGATCCAAAATCTTACTACTCCGTAGCTAAGCGATTGAACGAGGAGATCGAAAACAGCTATTATATCAATCAATACTTCAACCCCGATAACGTCAAATCGCACTACGCGACCACTGGTCCAGAGGTTTGGACCCAAACCCAGGGAGAAGTAACCCATTATGTGGCAGCCTGTGGAACGGGTGGGACGCTTTCGGGAACCGCTCAATATCTGAAAGAGCAGAATCCATTGGTGAAAGTCATAGGCGTTGATGCTTATGGTTCTGTATTGAAGAAATACCACGAAACCGGAGAATTCGACGAAAACGAGATTTATCCATACAAACTAGAAGCTGTCGGTAAAAACATTATTCCTTCTAACGTCAATTTTGATATCATTGATAAGTTTATCAAGGTGACGGACAAAGACGCGGCCCATACTGCACGTAAGATTGCTACTCAGGAAGGAATCTTAGTTGGCTATTCGGCCGGAGCCGCTCTTCAGGGGGTGCTGCAGATGAAAGATGAATTGAGTCCAGATGACGTGGTAGTCGTATTATTTTCTGACCACGGCAGCAAATATTTTGGTAAGATTTTCAACAACGATTGGATGCAAGAACAAGGCTTCTTAGAAGACTAAACGTTTCCATTCGTCCAAGCATAAAGCACCTCCTTCCATTTTTTGGAAGGAGGTGCTTGTTTTTTACTCTTGTAGGGAATCTAAAGTTCATTAATCCTTACTTAAACCAGACCAAGAGTTTTTCTTACTTCTGGTTAAATCCTTACTTTTGTTTTTTAAAAGTACGTTGGTATTCAACTCTCTATTTTTTTAAAAAGATAATTGCCAACACTTTTGTTCTTGCGTGGTATGCACTTGCACAACATGATGCAGGCCAAAAAACACCTTTGGAAATCATGTTTGGACTTGAGCCCGTATTGCCACACCATCTTATGGTAAGGATCAAAAGTAAATTACTGAAACTACATTCTTAAACATCGAAAGAAGACACGGCCGTGCGCCGAGCGTTGACCTACAGGAAGGTAAACCCCGGTGGCTTCGGATATAACATCTAGCAAAATAGATTTATCATGGATTTATTTGAGAGAATCAAATCGAATAAAGGCCCCTTGGGTCGATGGGCAGACGTTGCGGAAGGTTACTATATTTTCCCTCGTCTAGAAGGAGAATTGAGCAACCGCATGATGTTCAATGGCAAAGAAGTAGTATGTTGGAGTATCAACAACTACCTTGGGCTAGCGAACCACCCGGAAGTACGCCAAGTGGACACAGAAGCTACCAAAGACTGGGGCTTAGCTTATCCGATGGGATCGCGCATGATGTCTGGTAATACGACGCTGCACGACGAGCTGGAAAGCCACCTGGCAGATTTCGTTGGTAAAGAAGCCGCCGTTTTGGTGAATTTCGGATACCAAGGGATTATGTCGGCTATTGATGCTATTCTGGACCGCCAAGACGTAGTGGTATACGATTCGGAAAGCCATGCATGTATTGTGGACGGGGTACGTATGCACCCTGGAAAGCGCTTTGCATTCCAACACAACGACATCGAGAGCCTTGAGAAAAACCTAAAGCGGGCACAGAAGATCATCGAAAAAACCGGTGGAGGAATCTTGGTTATTTCGGAAGGAGTATTCGGTATGCGCGGTGATCAAGGTAAACTACGTGAAATCGTAGCCTTGAAAGAGCACTATAACTTCCGTCTACTCGTAGATGATGCACACGGATTTGGGACGCTAGGTAAAACGGGTGCCGGGGCCGGAGAAGAACAAGGTGTACAAGATGACATCGACATTTACTTCTCTACTTTTGCAAAGTCAATGGGTTCCGTTGGTGCTTTCTTGGCTACCGACTTTGATGTGATGCAGTTTTTGAAGTATAACATGCGCTCACAGATTTTTGCCAAGTCTTTGGCAATGCCCGTAGTAGCTGGTAACATCAAACGGCTATCCATGCTGCGCGACGATCCAAGTCACAAGGCAAACCTATGGCGCAATGTAAACAACTTGCAGAACGGCTTAAAAGCTGCGGGTTTTGATATCGGAAACACTAATTCTTGTGTAACTCCGGTTTACCTGCAGGGAGATGAGCGTTATGCCATGGCTATTGTAAATGATTTACGGGAGCAATATGGAATCTTCTGTTCCATCGTTGTTTACCCAGTAATTCCAAAAGGTATTATTCTGCTTCGTTTGATTCCTACTGCGGTACACACCCAAGAAGACATCGATCTGACGATCGAAGCATTCAAAGGGATTCGAGAGAAAATGCAGCAGGGAGCATACGACAAAGTAATGCCCCAACAGTAAGGCAAAGTTAATTCACTGATTATAGTAAAGGCGGTTCCTATTAGGACCGCCTTTTCTTTTTGCCGACATTCAGTTTGTGGTGCCGGGCCATTGACTTACCTTTGCCTCTCGCAGAATCAATCTGCCTCTTTTTGATCCAAATTCGAAAAGCCAATTCGATATGAATAAGCCGATCATTAGTGGGATTCAACAAATGGGAATTGGAATCCCTCATGTATACGATGCATTTGCCTGGTACCGGAAGAATCTGGCCATGGCCATTCCTGTATTTGACGAAGCTGCGGAGGCGAACCTGATGTTACCCTATACAGATAATTCTCCGCAAGAGCGCCACGCGATTTTGGCGATCAACCCACAGGGTGGTGGTGGACTAGAAATTTGGCAGTATACAGGCCGCACGCCTGTTGGTCCCGATTTTACGCCGCAATTGGGGGATCTAGGGCTCTACATCACCAAGTTTAAGGCCAAAGATGTCTTACTCACCTTTAATGAATTGAGTAAGCGAGACATCAAGATTTTGGGTACCGTTGAGAATGACCCCAGTGGCCAGCCCCATTTCTTCCTAGAGGATCCGTACGGAAATATTCTGCAAATCGTACAGGGGCAGGATTGGTTTCACCAAACCAACGACTTGACGGGAGGTGTGTATGGAGCAACGATCGGCGTTAGCGACATTGAGAAAGCGCGGGTCGTCTACTCTGACATCTTGGGTTATGACGAAGTCGTATACGATGAAACTGGAGTCTTTGAAGATCTAATCATGCTGCCAGGCAAGGAGAACAAAGTACGGCGGGTTCTACTACGTCATTCACAAAAACGGCGCGGCAGCTTCAGTAAAATGCTGGGTGACAGTGAAATCGAATTGATCCAGTCCATTGACCGTCCAGGGCGTAAAATTTATGAAAACCGCTTATGGGGCGATCTTGGGTTTATCCATTTATGTTTTGACATCAATGGCATGGCTGAATTACGGGATCTATGCGCCCAAAAAGGTCATCCCTTCACCGTGGATAGTGCAGCCGATCGCGACACCTTTGATATGGGAGAAGCAGCTGGTAATTTCTCGTACATCGAGGACCCCGACGGCACTTTAATCGAGTTTGTAGAAACCCATAAGATTCCTATTCTTAAAAAGTTAAATTGGTACTTGGACCTACGCAAACGCAATCCAGAAAAGCCACTCCCACACTGGATGCTACGGACGCTAGCGCTCAACCGAGTAAAGGACTAACTGTATAAATCAGAATAAATGAGATCCCGGATTTCTGTGCACAGAAATCCGGGATTTTTTGTTAATGCCATTCTTATTTCTAACAAAATGGCGGGTTATTGGAGGTAAGGAACTGGACTCTATAGGGCGCTATAATCTGATTTCATTTTATCTCTTAAGTTCATTTTTTTGCAAATATAAAACTAGTTTATTTTTTCTTTTTTTAGCAACTGTTTGTTTTTCAACACCTTATAAAAATTCTCCAGCTCGCCTATACGTATACTCGTCTTCCCACTGCAGTGGGAAGGCGAGTGTTCCACATTTTGGTGTAAGAAATCCCACTCCAAAAACCCTCCCCTCATTTTTTTCCAGTCCCACCCAACCCTTTCCCTACCAAACTCCGACTACCCTAATGAAGACGTCGAACTAAAACATGAAGTATACCCTCAAAAGTACCGATGCGGAGCTCTTGGAGGGATGCCGGAACCGGCATCCACTCGCACAGAAGTATCTATACCAACGGTATTTTGGGCAAATGATCGGTATCTGTATGCGCTATACCTCCAATCGCTGTGAAGCGGAAGAAGTACTCAACCAAGCATTTTTAAAAGTCTTTCAAAACCTGCACCAATATCGGGGCACCGGAGCATTAGGTGGATGGATCGCGCAGATCGTTTTTCGAACTTCCATCGATTTTGTTCGAAGCCATATTACCTACCGCAAAGTCATTGATTTTCAATCGACCTACGAAGGAGTCATACAGAATCCAGCACTTGATAATCTGGCTGCCGAAGAGATTTTAAGGCTCTTACAGAAGATTCCTAGAGCCGCTAAAACGGTATTCAATCTCTATGTCATTGAAGGGTATAAACACCATGAGATTGCCGATATCTTAGGTATTAGCGAAGGAACCTCAAAATGGCATCTTTCGGAAGCCCGCAAGCACTTAAAGAAATTATTAAAACGACAAATACCGAGCATCGTAGCAAATGAACTGGGAAACAAATAGTGAAGATCAACTGCGAAACAAACTTCAAAACCACAAGTTTGTCTTCTCAGAGGAAGCATGGCAGCGAATGTCAGAGCTCCTTGCGGCTGAGTCTATTCCCTCTGGGCAAGCAACATCGGATGCTCCAAACTCCACCCCAGACGCAGATCAAAAAAGTAAGAAACCCTGGATTCTACCACTATGGATTCTATTTCTAGCCCTTACTAGTAGCATTTTATCAGTAACCCTTCTTTCAAAATCTCACTCGGCCCAACTTAGTACCCCCCTTGCTGGTGCTGCATCCAATCAATCCACCCCAGGCACTCCCACCGAGAAAGCCCCATCAACTATTAAGCTTCTTTCCGCAAATACTATTGATCAAACGCCACCGTTTTTAACGGACGAACCAAATAAAACAACCAATAATGTTACACCTGTGCCGCTTGCCCTGGCTACCAATCAAAACAATCATACTTCTAGTGAATCCCCGACGCAGCCAGGAGCAAGTTCGGCCACGGACCTCGAAGCTAGGTCTACCACTTCTTCAACAATCACATCCAATCCTCCACAGAAAGCGGTCATCGAACAGTTAAGTTTACTTCCTCCCAAGGCCAAGCCCTTCCTCTCCCCTTCGGAATCAACTATTCGCTGGAACGAAGTTTTGGATCGAAAAGCCACCTGGAAAATCCAGCCCTACCTAATGGCAGGAATGGCTAATTCCCTAGAGAATACCCCACAACCGGATATCGCGTTCAAACCCTTTGCGGGCTTAGGCCTCGAATGGCAGGCACCCAAATGGGGGCTAGGTATTTCTGCCCAGATACAAACCCGAACAAGGGTAGATTGGGAATCACAATTTGCTCGTAACGAAGCGACGCCTCTTGGATACAACTCTGTGGTTAGCCAAGTTACCACCAAAGAGCTTGCCTTCATCCAGATTAATAACTACCTGTTCTGGCGAATTAAACCTCGGCATCGTTTACAGAGTGGCATTTCCTTAGCCCGTATTCGAGTTTTAAAAGAAACACCGAATATCCATACTAGTACGGTTACTGCATTGGATGAGCAGATGAGTACCTTCCTGGTCAAAAGTAACCAACCGGGCATTCGAGACTGGGACCTGGGCGCAACCCTAGGATATCAATTCCAATGCTCCGAGCATTGGCAAATTCAATTATTATACCAACAGGGGCTATTTGATCTAACCGCAGACAACTGGTTCGGTGACGTTCAGAATGACCTGCGTTCTAACCTACAAATCCAGCTACGCTATGATTTCTAAGGCTCCAATTTGGTGCCTGGTACTAGGGTGCCTATTCTTCCAAATGGCTTGTAAAAAAGAAGCCACCTTTGTCCCCGATGAGCAGTTACCCGGCGATCCATTTACCCTCCGTGGGACACTAGTACTGGACGACCAGGAGACTCCCTTCAACTGGACCGTTGGCATTGACTCCGGGATAGTAGCTGCTTCCTTAGCGGGCTCCTTCGACAATGAGCGTGCCTATGTCCAAAGTCATATTGGTTACGTGGATTGGAATAGCTTTACAACGGGTTCAAACAGCTGGACACCCCAACCCGGTGCTGGTATTAGTCTCCTATTCTTATATCCGACTTCTATTGATTTTACCAATCGAACGAGCTGGAGCAAATCAGAACTAGAAGAGATCTTACAAGAAGGGACTTACCCGATTGGGGATGGCCCGGGTAATGTGAGTGTGCTGGTCAACGAGGCTATTGGTTTTGCCAGCGATACCCAAGACACCCAAGTACAGACCCTCCCAGTCAACACCTGGAGTGGTTCTATGCCTGCCTTCGGTGAATTACAGGTACATTCAAAGCAAGCCTATTCCTGGACCGCCCCTAATGGTACCCTTCACAATGGATACCTAGCCGATATTTCTTTTTTCTGCCCCTTGGTCGACCTTATTACGGGAGGTTTTGGGCCTACCGCCGAATTACAAGATTGTCAGGGTCGCTTTCTTTTTGAATATCAGGAGTAGCTCCTAGCTGTCCAATTCAGCGATTCTTTCAGAAATTTTTAAACCACCTTTCCAAGCTCAGCCGACTCGTAGTATCTTGGTCCAAATTTTAGATTTGCAACCTGACCAAATACAACAAATATGAGTGCCTTAAACGATTTTCAGGCAGCCATTCTGGCTGGAATCCCCGAAAAGTTACCGCCCCATCCTGGTTATGACCAAGCGGTAAGCCATGCTCCTAAGCGTATCATTGCGGGTGTATTGAGTGAGAAAGAAAAAAAGCTGGCACTCAAAAACGCTCTTCGCTATTTTGATCCCAGGCATCACGCCGTTTTGGCCCCTGAATTCGCCGAAGAACTTGAGCGTTACGGACGTATTTACATGCATCGTTTCCGCCCGACCTACTCTATGCATGCTCGCCCGATCTCCGAATACCCTTGCCAAACACCGCAAGCCGCTGCGATCATGCTGATGATCCAGAACAATCTGGATCTAACCGTAGCCAAGCATCCGCACGAGTTGATTACCTACGGAGGAAATGGTGCCGTTTTCCAAAACTGGGCGCAGTACCTGCTAACGATGCAGTACCTAGCCCACATGACCGAAGAGCAGACTTTAGTGCTTTATTCTGGCCACCCCATGGGTGTTTTCCCATCCAATACACGGGCGCCCAGAGTCGTCGTAACTAACGGTATGATGATCCCAAATCATTCTAGCAAAGAAGACTGGAATCGCTATAATGCCCTGGGCGTTACCTCGTATGGACAGATGACTGCGGGCTCTTTCATGTATATAGGCCCACAGGGCATCGTTCACGGTACCACCATCACGCTATTGAATGCCGGCCGAATGAATAACCTAGGGCAAGATAGTTTAGCTGGAAAGATTTTTATCACATCCGGTTTAGGAGGGATGTCCGGTGCGCAAGCTCTGGCCGGCGTTATCACGCAAGCCGTCTGCGTCATCGGAGAAATTGACCCGGACGCCGTCCAACAGCGAATCACGGATGGCTATATTCAGGCAGAAAACGTCTATACGGACCTTGGGGCGTTGATTTCCAGAATGAAAGAGTGCCAAGCCAAAGAAGAAGGCATTGCCCTGGTCTACGAAGGGAATATCGTTGACCTTTGGGAGCGGGTAGTGGAAGATGGCATCCACATCGAACTAGGATCCGACCAGACCTCTTTACACAATATCGATGATCTTGGGTATTGCCCGGTAGGGTACAGTTTCGAAGAGGCAAAAGCCTTGATGGACCGAGATCACGGGGCTTTTATGGAAGAAGTTCGTGCCACCTTACGCCGACACGTAAAAGCAATCAACACACTTTCAGAACGAGGTATGTATTTCTGGGACTACGGAAACGCCTTCTTAAAAGAAGCAGGTAAAGCAGACGCTGATGTCTGGAAGAATCAAGAAGAAGAAATTTTCCGATATCCGAGCTACGTAGAAGATATTATGGGCCCAATGTGCTTTGACTACGGCTTTGGGCCTTTCCGCTGGGTTTGTACGTCGGGTAGTAAAGCGGACCTCGATACAACCGATCGCATTGCGGGAGATATTCTGGAAGAAATGCTAAAGGAGGCTCCAAACGAAATCCAGGGACAACTAAAGGATAATATTCAGTGGATCCGCAAAGCGGATGCTCAAATTCCAATTGTTGGATCTAAATCCCGGATTTTATACGCGGATGCCGAAGGTCGAATTCGCATTGCCATGGCCTTCAACGAAGCCTTAGCCAAGGGAGAATTAGAGGGCCCCATCGTATTAGGACGGGATCACCACGATGTTTCTGGAACGGATAGCCCTTATCGCGAAACGTCTAATATTTACGACGGATCTCGCTTTACAGCAGACATGGCCGTCCACAATGTCATTGGCGATAGTTTCCGAGGGGCTACCTGGGTATCTCTACACAATGGTGGCGGCGTAGGCTGGGGAGAAGTGATCAATGGTGGTTTCGGAATGGTCATTGATGGCTCAAAAGACTCCGCCGAGAAGATCCAATCAATGCTGTTCTGGGATGTAAATAATGGCATTGCACGTCGGAGCTGGGCTAGAAATAAAGAAGCTATGTTTGCAGCCCAACGGGCGATGGACCACAACTCCGACCTGACCATCACCATGCCACATTTAGCGGATGACCAAATCATCGAAAACGCTTTAGCACAGAAAGTAGAATCAAATCCGTAAAGTTTACGAGGGAAAGACGTTCTGGCCCAATTAGAGTATCTATATTTAACACACTATGGATGTACAATTGGTTACAGAACGTCTTTCTAACTACTACGAAAATCGCAAAAAGACCTTATACTGGCTATTGGGTTTTTCCTTGTTTAGCCTCCTTGGCGGGAGTGCGGCCTACCTCGCGGCCAACACCATGCTTAGCCATACTTTGGGGCAAGTTCTCTTCAGCTTTGGGCTTGTATCCTTAGTGCGAACCCTCTTAGATCATCGATACACACGCCGAGCCTGGGAACAAGCTAAGAAGCGTCTTTTTATGGCCAACCGCACCCAGTTTTTATCCTCCGAAGAAGATCGATTAGAAAACGAGCTGCCGCGTCTAAAACTAGAGCAAACGATTCTGACACTCGTTTTATTAGTCGGCATTGTACTGTCTGTAGTCGGTAGCGTTTGGGAGAAAGGCCCCGGATGGTTAGGAACTGGCATTGGGCTTTTGCTAGAAGGAGGCGTGCTATTGGCCTTTGCTGTTGTGAGAGAATGGACGGCTTCGTTATTTTTGCATTTCTTGTATCGACAACGCGTTTAGATCATAGCGTTGCGGATCATTTCGAATCGAAAATCGTTCGATTAGAATACACAACTTTTACTGGGAAAACGGTACGCTATCCGGTATGGAAAAAGCCTTGGGTCGTCACCTACTATTGGAGTGCTATGATTGTGCTATCGAGCCACTTAATCAAGTGGTTTTTATGGAGCAAATGATGCGGCAAGCCGCATCATTACTAGAGGTGAATATGATTGACTCGCATTTCCATCACTTTGCTCCCTATGGTGTCTCTGGCGTAATTATCATTGAAGAGAGTCATTTGACCTTACATACCTGGCCCGAATATCAGTACGCGGCAATCGATTTTTTCACTTGTGGCCCTACCGCCGATCCACAAATTGCGATTAATTACCTCCAAGAAGTACTAAACGCTGAACGGGTCAGAGAGTCCTGGATTCCGCGCGGTGCCCTCTCCATTTTACCAAACCCACCTCTTTCTTTAGAAAGGAATACCCAAATTACCCGACATCGAGGGGAGCGCCAGGTATGGTTTACCGACCGGGATGAGAACGTGGCTATTTCGCTGCGGCACAAAGGAGATCTGCTCTTTCAAAAGCAGTCAGACCTACAGCTAGTAGAAGTATATGACACCTTCGAATTTGGGAAAATGCTCAGCCTCGACTCCGTCATTATGTGCACGGAGAAAGATGAACCCGGCTACCATGAAATGTTGGTTCATGTACCTGTACAAAGCTTTCCTAATCCTTTACGCAGAGTGCTTATTATCGGCGGCGGAGATGGTGGAACTGCCCGTGAATTAATTCGATACGGCCAAGTAGAGCAAATTATTTTGGTAGAGATTGACCCTGTGGTGATCGAAGCAGTGAAGAATCATATT
>JBCDIO010000014.1:0-14328 GCA_038748815.1 Bacteroidota bacterium | reverse complement strand
GTAGTTGACTCCCAGTTCTACCTCGGCTAGCGTCAATCGGGTAGGCTGGTCGGAAAATACTTCTTCGGCGGGAATAAATTCAAAGAAGATGCCAGACTGAACATTGAGCAATAAACCCGGATCTCCCTGCTCATCCTGGAAAGCAATGAACCCTTCGGAAGCCGGATAGGTTTCCACAGAATCTAAGCGTTTTCCCACTAATTCTTCCAGCCCCGCGCGATAGGGTTCATAATTGACTCCGCCGTATACGAAAACGGAAAAATTAGGAAAAATATCCTGAATGGTATCTCGTCCCGTTTTTTCGAGTAATCGCTCGTAGTACATCTGTACCCAGGGGGGGATCCCCGAGATTAAGCGCATATCTTGGTCGTGGGTTTCTTCTACAATAGTTTGCACCTTTGTTTCCCAGTCGTCGATGCAATTGGTCGGATAGCTAGGCAGCTGGTTGGTTCGTAACCAACCGGGAACTTGGTGATTAACAATGCCAGAAAGACGCCCTGTAAGAACATCTCCTGTTTTATCCATTTCGGGACTTCCCGAGAGAAAGATCATTTTCCCGTCGAGAAACTGCCCTTTTCCCGTTTTGGCGAAGTAATTGAATAAGGCATTCCGCGCGGTTCCAAAGTGATTGGGAATGCTTTCCTTTGTCAGGGGAATATATTTTACGCCAGAAGTGGTCCCCGATGTTTTGGCAAAGTATTTGGGACGCCCCGCCCAGAGAACATCCGATTCTCCTTGAACGACCCGATCTACGTAAGGCCGTAGTCCTTCGTAATCTCGTATGGGTACTTGTGCTTGAAAATCTTTTATGGATTTGATGGATTGGAACCCGTGATCTTTTCCGAATGCGGTCTGGCGTCCGGTTCTCAATAGGGACTCCCAAACCTGTTGCTGAGCGTCAATGGGGTTCGCTGACCATTTCGCGATATCGCGGGCAATCTTCTTGGCTAGGGGTTTAACTAAAGCTGCTTTCCATCCCATAGGGTGTGCTTTTTAGAATTATAGATCGCCCAGCTGCGGACGCAAAACGATATCTTCGACGACCGTAGAGGGGCTAGTAGACCAGGCGCCCCATAGGGCAATCGCTACATCTCGTGCTTGGCTAAGGCGTTCTTTGGGTAAGTCGACACCATCCCAGGAGGCAGACCAAGTTGGGCCCGGAGAAATAGCGGTTACGCGCACGCCTTTCTCCTTGAGTTCATTTCGTAAGTTCTGGGAAAAGCCCATAAGGGCAAATTTGGAAATGCTGTACGAACTGCCCGGCGTGTAGGGCCCTAAGCTGGCAATGGAACAAATGTTAAAGATATGGCCATGTCCTGCTTTCACCATTCGGGGAAGTAACTGCCGGGTAAGATCATAAGCACTATACAAATTAACCTGCATCATTTTGGCGAGTGCACCCTCTTCTTCATCCTGGATGGTTCCCGGTATAAAAATGCCAGCATTATTGACTAAGATATCAATCGTGCCAAATTGTTCCAAGACCATAGTCCCAAAGTTGCGCACCTGGGCCGGATCGGAAAAATCGGCAATAGTCGTAATCAAACGTACTTTGGGAAAACGCTTAGCGTAGTCTTCCCGCATGGCAGCGAGGTCCGTTTCAGTACGTGCACAGACAGCAATATCAAAGGATTGTTCGGCGAAAAAATCGGCGATGGCTCTTCCAATGCCCTTGGTTGCGCCGGTGATTACGATTTGCATAACGAGAATTGATTTATTCTGCCTTGGGATTTCCAAAGCAGCTCAAAGGTAGGTAGAAGACCGCTTATTTATTGCCAAATAGCAGGAAAAGAAATTTGAGATTTTCAAGCGGAAGAACCGGTAGCGGCACTATTAATATTACATTCAACTTTGTGATCATACGAACTCTTTTTTCATCTTTACCGGAGAGACCGTATGATTCTACCATCCGTAACTGCTTGACATGGATACTCCTTCAATCATTCTGAAAAGTCGACTTATTCTCTCTGACCAGGGAAAAGTATTGATGTTGGAACAAATTCCTGCCAAAGGGGGAAACTACTCTTTACCCGGCGGAAGGATCGAGCAATATGAGTATGCCAAGGATAGTCTTATTCGAGAAACCGCCGAAGAAATTGGTATTAAGGTGGTAGCCAAAGACTTAGAATTGGCCCATGTCTTGCACAAAAAGACGGCGAATGGGCAACGGATTACCCTGTACTTTAAAACCGACCGTTGGGAAGGAGATGTAACGGTTTTGGAGCCGGAAAAATTTGTCAAGGCTACCTGGTTTCCGCTAATGAGCTTACCGAGTAACACCACCTCTACGGTGAAGCACGTGCTTACCCAATTCCAAAAGGGATTAATGTATTCCGAATTTTCTAAGAAAGGAGCGGCACATTGAGCCGGCTTACTGTATTAAATCGTAGGTGTACTGTAGCATTTCAATGATTGGTAAACCTGTTTCAGGATCTGTATTCTTTAGGAAGATATCGATATCGATTACTTCGTTTTCTTCTTTTTCCGTGCTGTCGAAGATCACTTTAATGGAACCACTTTGGCCCGGAGGAATGGGACGGATAGGGTAATCGGTGGTTGTACATTCGCAAGCGGAAACGATATCGATTTCTAAAGGGGCATTACCCGTATTAGTGAATACAAACTCCGTTTCCTTCTTTTCTCCCCGTTTAACTTTCCCAAAATCATGGCTTCTACGATCAAAACTCATAATTGGT
The DNA here is from genome assembly GCA_038748815.1 of Bacteroidota bacterium. Classification (GTDB taxonomy): domain Bacteria; phylum Bacteroidota; class Bacteroidia; order Chitinophagales; family Saprospiraceae; genus JBCDIO01. Next base: position 11,632 of record JBCDIO010000014.1, on the reverse strand, counting down.
TTTGGGTCTTCTTGGGAGACTTTTTCTTTTTCCATGGCCTGGGCCTGTGAGGGAGTAGGCAGGGTAGCTATAAAAAGGATAGCTAGAAAAGAGGCAAATAGCAATTTGGAATTACGCATAGTTTAGCTTGCTTCAGTTTGTTGGGAAAGGGGAGATAAAAAGCCTGGCAATCCTAAGATGCCAGGCTTTACAACAGAAATATCTTATTGTTGGTTATTCACCAACTTCGTGGTCGGTTCTTTAGCTTGCTCGCGGGCGGAAGCTTTTGCTGCTTTTTCGCCAGCACAACCTTTGCTGGCCATCGATGCACAGCATTCCGCTTTCTTAGCAGTAACCACTTTTTTAGTGGCGGTAGCTGTTTTAGTGGCGGTTGTTTTTCCAGAGGCGCAGCAAGCGTCTTTTTTCGGAGCTACGTTGATAAATGCTTTTTCTTTCTTGCAGTATTCAACGGGGATTTCTTTAACCGCTCCGGTTTCTGCATTGATTTCCTGCTTAACAAAGGTGGCAACACCGGTTTTCTCGTTGGTTTTAACGATAATGTCCGGGCTCTCTTTGGCCAAAGCCATAGCGGAAGCATTGGTGGCTGTACAGGCACTACTTTCTTTCTGAGCTTTTCCAGTGCAGGTCGATTGAGCCTGAGCAGATAGGGAGAACAGCCCCAGTACGGCGGCGATAAGCATTAATCTCTTCATGATTCTTTTTTTCTGGGTCCAATAAAAATTGCTGGACTGTTTTCTTGGCAGATAGTGAGGATGGGGATTCCAAATATACAATATTGAGGGGTGGACCCGCAATTAAGAGTTCCCGCTTTATCAATTCTTTAACCTTTTTTAACAGGTGAATTATGGAAGAACACGCGTCAGAAGCTCCCTCAAGTAGCGTCCATAGGCTAAGAGCGGATGAAAAAAGGCCCCATCCTCTTGGTTTGCATGTGTATATTTGTAATAGGAGGATTTGTAGATACCATTCGCACATTCCGGCCTTTCTGCAATAATTTAGAAAACACACACACCCAATTCAATCCAAATAGGTTCATCATGAAGCTGTCTTATTACCTCTTTGCGGTCCTTATAGTAGGATGTATTTTTTCTTGTACGCCCCCCCAGTATTCGTACGGTGAATTGCCAGAAGTTCGCATTCACTTTGGTGCGGGAGGTGGGGTTGCTGGTTTAAAAAGTGAGTTCATTTTATTAGAAAATGGGCAGGTATTCCGTTCTGTGGCACAGCCCACGGGTAAAGTGCTCGAGCAGGAAGAACTCAAACCAAATACTAAACGAGAAGCCAAAGATTATTTCAAGCGCTTGGATTCAATGCGTATTGTTAAATACGATTTCTTCCATCCCGACAATTATTATTACTTTCTTCGGATGGTCGACGATCAGATTGACCATAAACTAGAATGGGGAGACTTAGACCACCCGGTTCGAGTAGACGTTCAGTCCTTCTATCAGGATTTACAAAAGATGGTGGATGGCCGGCCGGGCGTAGCGAGTAATGAGGAGGAAGTAAAAAAAGAAGAGGAAGAAGGAGGCGTGCCCGAATTTGAAGGCTGGGAGTAAGCTTCGGGAAGAAGCGACTTCTTCGTACAGACAAAGAGACTTTTACCCCTGCGATGCGTCCATTAAAGGCGAGGACGATATTCTGTAAATTAATAGTGGAGATTATGTTTTTTCGTTTTACCCTATGTTTGATCTTTTTCATGGGTAGTACTGGGCTTTATGCTCAATTTAAACCCCATCTTGAAGGAAAATCAGCAACCGGTGCGTTGCGCGATCCCTCTACCCTCTCCAAACCCAATCCAATTTCGCCAGCCGTTCCCGTGGAGGAAACACGTCTGTGGGGCCACACTCGTCCCGATTGGAATCCACTGCCAAGCCCGATTCGTCCGGGTTTACTAGCGGGCCCCCAGTTAACAAAAGTTGATGAGAAGACCGGCTTACCCATTTGGATTCGGGCACAGGTGGCTGGTCTCAATGGGAGCCGCGAAGAGCAGGCTCAACAATTTTTGGAGACGCTGCAAGAGCAAATTCAAGTAGATGCTACCGCTTCAGAATGGGAATTCGTGCTTTGGCAGGAAGATGCCCTAGGACAGATCCACGTTACTTTGGAGCAACGCTACGAAGGCTTGCCCGTATTTGGTAGTCAGGCCCGTCTGCACTGGGTAGATGGTAAACCAACCTTGCTAAATGGTCGCTGGTTTCCAAGCCCAGACTTAGAAACGGTTCAGCCGACATTAAGTACTGCGGAGGGCTTGCAAATTGGTCGAAATTTCCTTGAGAGCAAGGGGATTTCATTCCGTTCTGTGGATGCCAGTCTCCTTGGAGACGCTCCACAGCAAATGGCGAGTCTGGGCGTTTTTCATCCCGCGCAAGCCGCCGATGGAGAGCGGCTAGTGTACGAACTCGTCCTACGGCCCAATGTAGCAGATCGCTGGCATCTAATGGTAGACGCCCATTCTGGCGAAATCCTACAGTCGTATAACCAAACGTGTCGGTTGCATCACGATCATAGTTATGATAATGATCATGCTAAATATTTTGGTACGCTTCCTCCTCCGGGGCCAACGACCGCGAATGCAACGGATCTAAATGGTGCGAACCGAAGCCTCAATACTTACGAAGAAGGGGGGACTTATTTTATGATCGACGCTTCTCGGAATGAGATGTTCAACGCGAGTGCTTCGGATATTCCCAACGATCCAATTGGAGTGATCTGGACCATTGATGCGTTCAATAACTCTATCCAAGATGATAATTTTGATGTGGGTCATGTGACCTCCAATAATAATACCTGGAATCAAGCAACCTCGGTTTCTGCCCACTATAATGCGGGAGTCGCTTACGAATATTTCCTGAACACTTTCAATCGGGTTTCTATCAATGGGAGTGGCGGTAATATCATTTCTGTGATCAATGTAAATGATAATGGTCAGGGTATGGATAATGCCTTCTGGAATGGCTTCGCCATGTTCTACGGCAATGGAAATGTGGCCTTTACCCCGCTGGCCGGTTCGCTGGATGTAGGTGGTCACGAAATGAGCCATGGAGTGATCGAAGCAACCGCTAATCTGGAATATATGAACGAGTCGGGGGCCCTGAATGAGTCCTTTGCCGATATTTTTGGAGCCATGATTGATCGCAACGACTGGAAGCTAGGGGAAGACGTAGTGAATACCCAATATTTCCCCTCTGGCGCCTTGCGGGATATGGCTAATCCTAATCAAGGAGGCAATGGTTTGAATAGCCCTGGTTGGCAGCCCGATCACGTAAATGAGCAATACTTTGGAGCCGAAGATAATGGAGGGGTACACATTAATAGTGGGATCCCTAATCATGCTTACTACCTGTATGCGACGGCCATTGGAAAAGATGCCGCGGAGCAAGTTTTTTACCGCGCTTTAGATGTGTATTTGGTAGCCTCCTCTCAGTTTGTGGACTTGAGAATGGCGGTTATTCAATCAGCGGCTGATCTATATGGTAATAACTCCAATCAGGTTTCGGCAGCGGCTTCTGCTTTCGATCAAGTAGGTATTCAAGGATCTAGTACCCCCGGCGGAGGGGGTGGTAATAACTACCAAGATGATCTTGCCCAGAACCCAGGGGATGAATACTTACTCACAACGGATAATTTTCAAAGTGCACTTTATCTCTACGAGGGGAATGGAACGGCTTTGGTAGAACCCCTAACTTCCTTTGGAACGATCAGTAAGCCAAGCATCACCGATGATGGTATTGCGGCGGTTTACGTAGGATCGGATCAACGGATTCGAGCAGTATTTTTCGATTGGTACAATGGAACATATACGGAAGAGCTTATCCAGGGAGATCCGATTTGGAGGAATGTAGCCGTTTCCAGAACGGGGACACACATCGCGGCCATTGATGACGCTTACGATAACCTGGTTTGGGTATATAGCTACGAGTTAGAAGAGTGGGCTACCTACGAATTGTATAACCCGACGACCGCTATCGGAGTAGAAACCGGAGACGTACTCTATGCCGATGTGCTAGAGTTTGACTATACGGGTAATTACATTCTCTACGATGCCTTTAATCGAATTGACGGTACGTTTGGTACGGACTTGGAGTACTGGGATATTGGATTTTTAGAAGTATGGACCGAATGGGGATACTGGGCCAGTGGGGATATTTTCAAGTTGTTCTCTGGTCTGCCGGAAGAGGTAAGTGTAGGGGATCCAACCTTTGCGAAGAACTCCGATTACATTGTCGCGCTGGATTTGATTGATAATAGCACCGGGGAGATATTCTTAGTAGGAGCCAATACACAAACGGGAGAGTCGGATGTTATTTTCGTCAATTCGGAGCTCAACGTTCCCAACTACTCTATCGATGACGGACGAATGGCCTTTAATGCTTTTGATACCTTCGGAGATTTAGTGTTAGCAGAAATTCAATTACAAGCGAATAAAATTAGCCCGGCCGGAGATGGTTATGTCTTGCTATCGGATCGACAAACGGGGGTCTATTTTGCGAATGGATTCCGGCCCTTATCCGTTGAAACCCTAGAGCCTGGCGGAACGCTAAAAGCGTATCCCAATCCAGTCACTGACCAGTTACAATTGGTGATGGCTGCATCAGGTAGCGATGAGCGCATTTTGATCAGTGATCCGCTCGGTCGAATTGTTTGGGAACGAGCCGTTCCCGCTTGGCAGGGAGAACAAACCATTGATCTGGATCTTACTCGTTTACAGCCTGGGCTTTATTATTTACAGGTTGGGAATGAGCGTATGTCCATTCTAAAACAGTAATTCTGTTTAGAAGCTGTACAAGGGCCGTTAATTTGCCCTATTTTCGCCTTTTCGGAAGCTTCCGAAAAGGCGAATTTCGTTTTGGGAACCAATTTTTTTGATTTGAATTTTGCTGTCAAGCCACGCATTTTGGTCATCCGATTTTCTTCCATCGGAGATATCGTACTAACCAGTCCGGTGGTGCGCGCGCTAAAGTTGCAGCTTGATGCTGAGGTGCACTATCTCACGAAATCCTCCTACGTATCCATTCTGGAAGCTAATCCTTACATTGATCAAATACATGCCTTCGACGATGATTTAGATCTGGTTATTAGCCAGCTGAAGCGATTCGATTTTAGTCATATTGTCGATCTTCATAGTAACATACGTACCTGGAGGGTAAAGCAAGCTCTGAGAGGCCCAAACACCCAGTTGGATAAGCTCAATTGGCAGAAATGGTTGTTGGTAAATACTAAAGTGAACCGAATGCCAGATGTGCATATCGTGGATCGATATCTTGATACCGTTCGTTCTTTGGGCATTTTTAATGATGGGAAAGGACTCGATTACTTTGTACCCTGGCGGGAAGAGGTAGGGGTAAAAAGGTTAGTGAAAGAATTGACTGGCGAAAATATTCGCTGGCGGCAGGGATTCACGGCTTTGGCTATTGGGGCTGCCCATGCTACCAAGAGGATGCCCTATGATTTATTGGAAGCAATCTGCCGGGGTGTGCAGGGCCCTATCCTGATTTTGGGTGGTCCTGGCGATATCGAAGTAGGGGCGGCTTTGGAAGCTGCCACCCGATCGGAAGTGGTTAATTTGAGTGGTCAACTCAGCTTGCACGGCTCCGCTTCGGTTGTATCTCAGTCGAGTATGGTGATTACGCCAGATACGGGGATGATGCACATTGCTGCGGCGTTTAAAAAGCCGATTATCTCCGTTTGGGGGAACACGGTGCCAGAATTTGGGATGTATCCTTATTATCCAGCGGGTATGGACCGGCACGCCGCATTTGAAGTCTCCGGTTTGTCGTGCAGACCTTGTTCAAAGATCGGATTTCCAAGTTGTCCTCGGAAACACTTCCGCTGTATGCAAGACCAATCGGTTGATTTAATTGTGCAAGCAGCGAATCGACGGTTCGAGGAAGTCTAATATGGGTAAGCCTAAAATTTTGTTGAAGGGTTAATTTATCGTATTATCGAGCAGAAACTGTCAGCGCTTGGCCAAGCTACGGGAATATACCGGCATTAGGCCGGTAATTGTCGTAAATCGGTGAAAATTATATAAGGTAAGTTTGTTCAACTTAGTTTTTCGATCTAACTTGCTGCACAGGTGTCCAAATTTTTTTTGCGGACGTGAGGATTACTACCAAACCTTTCTTAAGTGCGATCCCGTCATCCAAGTAGGAAATTAGCGACAGCCGTCCAATTGAATAATCCGTTCTATCGTCTAAACGTTTTTGTATGAGATTGGCAAAAACTCTACTCCTTTCTTTAAGTCTATTGTTGTCTTCTAACTTGTTCGCACAGGACGTACACTTTTCGATGTACAATATGTCTCCATTGGTGCTAAATCCGGCTTCGACCGGAGCATTCCTCGGGTCTATTCGTGTGGGGGGGATTTACCGGGATCAGTGGAGAAGTGTCTTAGGAAGGCAGTTTTCAACTCCTTCTTTTTACGCAGATGCTCCAATTATCAACGGCTTCGGAAAGCAAGACTGGGTGGGTGTAGGTGTAATGATGTACTCCGATCAAGCTGGTGTAGGTCAACTAACGACCAATAGCTTTATGTTTTCGGCTGCTTACCACCGGGCACTTGACCGCAAGGCGAAGAACGTCTTGACTCTTGGATTACAAGGGGGGATGGTCGCTCGTTCGATCGATCTGCAGTCATCCGATCTTATGTTCGAAGATGAGTTGGATTTGGGGCAAGGACTTGCCAGTTCTCCAGATCGGGCCGTAGGAGATGAAGAAGGTGCTATGACAAACTACTTCGACTTAAGTGCAGGACTCCTACTAACCAGTCGTCTGAGCAAAACCAATTATTTCAACCTCGGGTTTGCAATGGCGCACTTAACTACTCCTAATTACAGCATCTTGAGCCCTAGTCAAGGAACTGGACAGGGTTCTAATAATATTGGTCCACAATTGCCTCTACGAATTACAGGACATGGTATGTTGCACCTTGATGTAGGGGACAATTGGTTATTTGAACCTATGGCTTATTATGTACGAATTGGCCCAGCTCAAGAAGTTGCAGCCCAAGCTTGGGGAGGTATTTATCTAGATGAAGAAAAAGAGAAAGCGATTCGCTTCGGTCTTGGATACCGTTTGGCGGATGCTGGTGAGGTCCTTTTGGGCTTTGACTATAAAACACTGAAAGTAGGGGTTAGCTACGATGTAAATGTCTCTCCACTGCGGGAAGCAACTAACTTTCGGGGTGGTTTAGAGATTGCTGCTTCCTATATCTTTAAGATCTACAAGAAGCCAGAAGTACCACCCGTTATCTTCTGTCCTCAGCTTTAATCTTTGCTTCTTTCATTATTGGAATCAGTCACCTGATTATCTATAAATCTTTGTCGAACTATGAGACTTATTTTGAGTGTATGTTGCTTATTGGCCTTTGGGCTAAGCACGTTCGCCCAGCCGTTGAACAAACCTACCTATTCGACTATGGTAGAAACGGCCGACGAGCAGCTGGATCTTAATGATTACTACAACGCAATCGATTACTTCGAGCAGAGTTATGAAGAGGTGAAAGATTATGAGGTAGCCATTAAACTTGGTCAGCTCAACTATTATGTTCGGGATTACAAAGATGCAGAACGCTGGTTCTCCCGGGCTCTACGCAAAGACAAAAAGAACGAGTGGGGAGAATATCGTCTGTGGTACGGCCGCTGCTTGAAGCTGAACGGCAAATACGACCAAGCGATCAAAGAATTTGAAAAGTTCATTGCGGATACGGAAGACGAAACGCAAAAAGAACTAGCACAGAATGAAATCACCGGTTGCGAGTACGCAAAAGTAGCACCAGACCCAGATGGTCTGACGATTACCAATGCGGGGCGCAAAGTAAATACCAAGAACTCAGAGTACTCTGCGTTTTTGGATCCTAATGGTACTACAATGTACTATGCTAGCTTTATGACCGATGATGTCATCATCGTAGACGGAAAAGCGGAAAATACCACGGCCAAGCTGTTAATGTCGAACAAAACCGAAGATGGTTGGGGCGAGCCGAAAGAGATGTCGCAAGACATTAACCGTCCTGGTTACTTCACCGCTAACGTTACCCTGTCTAAAGACGGAAACCGCATGTATTTCACTCGTCAGCTTTTGAGTGGAAACGTGGTGACTGAAAGTAAGATCTACGTGAGTAATCGCAGTGGTTCTGGCTGGGGTGCTGCTAATGAGGTCGTTGGGGTTAATGGTGATTACATTGCTACTCACCCAGCCGTTGGGGAATTATTTGGTAATGAAGTCCTTTTCTTCTCTTCGGATATGGATGGAGGAAACGGAGGGTATGACTTGTATTACGCGACCTACAAAGGAGGTGAAGTATACGGTGACCCAGTAAACTTGGGACCAAAACTGAATACAGCCGCCGATGAGATCACGCCATTCTACCGCGATGGTACCATGTACTTTAGCTCGAATGGACACCCTGGTCTAGGAGGTATGGATATTTTCTCTACCATCTGGGACGGTTCCCGGTGGTCGAATCCTGCCAATATGGGTAAAGGGTATAATACGAATGTGGACGACAAGTACTTCATGTTAGATGAAGAAGGTTACACAGGTTTCCTACTTTCAAATCGCACGGGTACTCGTTCTAATAAGAGCAAAACCTGCTGTGATGATATCTACAACGTAAGCTTGAAAATCATCTTAGCGGATGTAATCGCGACTACTTTCGACGAAGAAACGAAGGAAGCATTGGCTGGTGCTACCGTGGAGTTGATTGACCTGACAGAAAACGATCCATTGAAGTCCGGTTCTCAAACCAACGAGCAAAGCAATGACTTTAACTTCCAGCTGGAGTTGGATAAAGCCTACATGTTGATTGCAAGCGCTCCGGATGACTTCCCGGACACCGTAGAATTTAACACGGTTGGATTATTGGATTCTAAAACTTTTGAGACGCCACTTGAGCTGGAGCCACAACCGGTATACATCACCATTACGAAGGAGAATCCAATTACGCTAAGTAATATTTACTACGATTTCGATGATGATAAGGTCTTGGAAGATGCCGAAGAAGATTTGAATCTGGTGTTGGAACTTCTAAACGAATATCCAGATATGATCATCGAATTGTCTTCGCACACAGATGCGCGTGGTGAAGATGTCTATAACCGGAATCTGTCTCAACGTCGGGCTGAATCGGCTCGCCGTTGGTTGATCGATAAAGGTATTACTCGTCGTCGCGTCCAAGCGGTGGGTTACGGTGAATCGGTCCCTAATACAGTAACGGCTGATCTGGCTGCTCAGAATACCTTCTTAACGGAGGGAGACGTTCTGACCGAGGAATTCATCGAGGCACTAGGTGGCGAAATCCCAGAAGGAGAAGAGTATAGCGAAGAGCAAGAGAAAGCGCACCGGATCAATCGTCGTACGGAGTTTAAAATTATCGAAGGACCAACGAGTATCAAGATTGAGGAAACTCGTTTGATCCGGAAGGGTAATAAAGAAGTGGAAGGTGCCGCACCGGTACAAGGAGAAGAGCAAAAGAATTAATCTACTTCTGAAGCAATAAAAAAGCCCGTTAATCTCTGATTAACGGGCTTTTTTATTGGAATACTTGTTACCTCTTATCGGCGAAACTTACGCCAGTGCTGTAAGGACTCCAGGTCCTGTTCGTTTTTTAGTAGAGCGTGTAAATGAGGAATGAAATCTTCTTCTGTTTCCATTCTTTTCAACTCTTCCTTCTTTACTTTCTCTAATAACAAAAGCTTGATCCAGTCAATCAGCTCACTGGTGGACGGTCGTTTTTTGATGCCTTTTACTGCTCGAACACCGTAAAAGATGCGCATGGCTTCCATCAATAGCTCCCGGTCAATCCCAGGGAAGTGAACATCGACAATGGCTTGCATGGTTTCCGTTTCCGGAAACCGGATGTAATGGAATAGGCAGCGGCGGAGAAAAGCGTCCGGTAGTTCTTTTTCATTATTCGAGGTGATGATCACGATGGGCCGTTGTTTAGCCTTGATTGTCTCTTGTAACTCGTACACGAAGAATTCCATTTTATCCAGTTCGAGTAACAGATCGTTGGGGAATTCAATATCTGCTTTATCGATCTCATCAATGAGTAGAATGACGGATTCGTCTTGGTCAAACGCCTCCCATAGCTTACCTTTTTTTATGTAGTGCCGGATGTTATCGACATTATCACCCCCTATTTGAGAATCTCGCAACCGGGACACAGCGTCGTATTCGTAGAGCCCTTGCTGAGCAAGCGTGGTTGATTTGATATGCCAGGTGATCAGTGGCTTGTCGAGTGCTTTGGCGATTTCGTGGGCCAACAGGGTCTTTCCGGTACCGGGTTCCCCTTTTACCAACAAAGGTTTTTTTAGAAAAATTGCGGCGTTGACTGCAATCTGTAATTCTTCGGTAGCAACGTAATTGGCAGTTCCTGTAAAATTCATAATAATAAGATTGACCCAAGGTCAAGGTAAGAACAAATTGGCAGCTTTTTAGAAGGAAGTCCGGCAATCGTACTTTCTTTGTGCCAATCAAACGAAGCTAAAGCGATGTGGGAAACATTATGGCAAGAAATACTAGGGCAAACATGGGTTGATTGGGTAGCGGTAATTACGGCGATTATATATCTCATATTGGCCGGGCAAGAAAACCCTTACTGTTGGGGTTGGGGAATCATTAGTTGTTTGGCCTGGGGCTATGCTGCCTTTTATATGTACGATCTTTATCTAGATGGTTTCTTGCAGGGCTTCTACGTAGCTCTCAGTGGCTGGGGGCTTTACTTATGGGTTAAAGGGGGCGAAAACGAATCGAGTATACCCATTTCGGTATTTCGGGCTTGGCAGCATATGGTAATTATAGTGGGTGGTCTTTTGATTAGTTGGTTGGTGGGGTGGCTATTTAGTACCTATACCGATGCAGCTGCTCCGTATTTAGATGCCTTGACGACGGTGTTCTCGGTGATCATCACCTTTATGGTCGTATTCAAGAAGTTGGAAAATTGGTTGTATTGGATGGTTATTGACAGCATCTATGTTTACCTATATTGGAGTCGGGGAGGGCTATTATTTTCTTTGCTTTTTGTGGTGTATTTGGGCATTGTGGTCGTTGGATATTTCCGTTGGCGGAGCATCTATCGCGAGGCGCAAGATTCCCTTTTTTTACATTCTAGCGAAACAAAATAAGGCGAGAAAGGGTATTTGATAGAAGATCAGGAAATACGAGATGTAAAGGATTTTATTTAGATTCGGTCTAAATAGAATATTAGGTAGTCTTTTGGAATTTCCCCTACCTAATTTTAATCAAAACCTTTGTTATCTTTGCCCTGATTTTACAAGTTTTTGTGCCTAGAATAAGTTGATTTTCAGGATATTCCAAGCATGAATTCAAAATATAAACGACATTAATCATTTAACTATCTGTCGATGAAGAGCGTCCTATACAAACTCACCTTCACGTTCGGGTTATTGACAATCAGCACACTCTCTTATGGGCAAGCAGGAGGAATAGCCTCCGGTTTGGGAATCGCAGGGATCATTGGAATCGCGGTTTTACTGATTTCCCGTTGGTTGAAGACTGACAATTGATTATGGAGCTTACCTGAAACCATTCCTTGTTGCTCGGCTGTCAAATGGTCCATTTCGGCGAGCTTTGCTTCGAGTGCTGTTTGGAGCTGGTGGACTTGGTC
>JBCDIO010000013.1:0-14411 GCA_038748815.1 Bacteroidota bacterium | reverse complement strand
CTTTTTGACGGGTTCTTCTTGCCCAGCTCGTTGTTACCTGCTCGCCTTGATCTGAACAAACATCTCCTCGGTCAAAATATCCATTTATTTAGGTTACTAAGGGCGATTTACTAAATCGGCCAACTTCATATTTTGTTCTAACCAATTCTTGGATGGGTGGATGGTGCCATCTTCCGAAAGGTATTTTTCCATAATGAGCCCGGCAATAGGTGCGGCAAAACGACCTCCTCCTCCGGCGCTTTCTACGTAGACGGCTACCACGATTTCTGGATCTTCTACCGGCCCGAAGCCGATGAAGGTGGAATGATCCATACCGTGTGGATTTTGTACCGTCCCGGTTTTCCCGGCAATTCGAATACCCGGCACAAAAGCTCCTCGTCCGGTTCCAGAATCTACTACCCGCTCCATACCGGTAATAATCGCTTCAAAATGCTCTTGCGCAATACCGACTTCTCGTCGCTCTACAAAGCGACTGGGAATTTTAAAACTAGGATCCGAAAAGGACTTTCCGAGATGAGGGAGATAATACCATCCTCGATTGGCAATAGCCGTGGCCATATTGGCCATCTGTAAGGTTGTCAATAATAATTCTCCCTGACCAATACCTACCGAAATGATCGTAGGAGATTTCCAGCCCCCGCGCTCCTTGGGGTATTTACGATCGTAATACCGGCTGGTAGGAATATGGCCTTCTTCTTCTCCTGGAAGATCGATTCGTAGAGAATCTCCTAAGCCAAACTGACGGAGATGATCAACAAAAAGATCAAGCCCTACTTCCGGTTTGTAAAAGCTTTCCTTGTCAATAATATCCCGGAAGGTTTGGAAGAAATAGGTATTACAAGAGTATTGAATTCCGACCCCCACGTTGCGGGGTAATGGATGGGCGCGACAGCCCCAAGTAAACCCGTTATACGCGTAGAAACCCGGGCAGTAAATTTGTCGTTTGGGCTGGCTGACTCCTTCTTCCATAGCGATTAAGCCAACGACTGGCTTAAAAATGGATCCCGGAGGATACTGGGCCATTAGGGCTCGATTGAAGAACGGCTTCAAAGAATCGCGGGATAACTCTTGCACCGCTTTCCCTCGATCTCGATTGATCGTGAGTAAGTTCGGATCGTAGTCCGGCATGCTGGCCATTGCCAATACCTCTCCGGTTTTAGCTTCCAGGACTACGACACCCCCGATTTTATTCTCCATCAGCTCTTCGACGTAGGCCTGTAATTCAATATCGAGCGTAGTCGTTAAATCAGCTCCAGAAACGGCATTCTTATTGAGCTCTCCACTTTTGTATTCTTCGATCTCATTCCCTTGGTTATCCTGCAATACAAATCGAGCACCTTTCTCCCCACGCAGCGCATCCTCGTACATACGTTCAAGACCACTACCGCCAATGTAATCCCCAAGGCTATAGATTTCTTCATTAGCCTCCAGTTCTCTTTGGTCTACCTCCCGAATAAATCCGAGGATATGAGCCGCATTCGGGTATGGGTAGCCCCGAACATTCCGTCTTTGCGCAAAGAAACCAGGAAATTCGTAGAGGCTTTCTTGAAACTTAGTAAAAGATTCAGCTGGAATGGTACTCATAAACACAAAGGGCTTGCGTTTCGAATATCGAACATCGGACCAGTTTTTCTTCAGTCGGCGTTCGAAATCAGCTCTTTCAATCCCTAACAGCTCGCAGAATTTCAGCGTGTCCATTTTCGAATCGACCTGATTGTACGTAACCAGAAGATCGTAAACCAGGTTGTTGTTTACCAGTAGTTGACCATTGCGGTCGTAGATCAAACCCCGAGAAGGATAAAGTGTAAACTGGTCGATGGTTGTTGCTTCCGCCCGCCGAGCGTAAGTATCATCCAGTATTTGCAAATGCATAGCCTGAACCAATAAGATCAGTCCGGTCGCAAAAAAAATGATCTGAATGATCACCCCCCGATTTTGTCCTTCGTTTGTACTACTCATAATTGGCTGGCGTGTAGACTAAGCAGCTCTGGATCATTCCTGTGGGTCAAAGATGGATTGATAAAACAGAATAAACAGGAATGAAACCAAAAAGGTGAATAGGGTATTCAGAATGATCTGAAGAATATAATAAAAAGTAAAGGCTTTAATGGAAAAGTAAATAAATAAATGCAGTCCCAGCATGATAGCTGCATACCGCAAAAACCAGGGAAAACCAAACCGTTTGGCCGTCGGGCTAAAATTGACATTATAGCCACCACGTGGCTCGAGAATAGCCAAAATATAGGTTCGGAAATACGCGATAAAAACTGTAGCTGCCGCGTGGATACCAATCGAACTATAAAATAGGTCTACCAACATTCCACAGACAAAGCCCAGAAATACAACGAGGGTAGGCGGGGTGCGCAAAGGCAATAAAATGATAAAAAGCGGATAGATTATCACTTGTAGGTAGGCCCATACCCCGGTATTAAAAACCACCGCCTTTAGGACTAGTACTTGCAGCAGTACCAGAATAATAAAACGCCAAACATTTGCCAGGATCGTGCTATTCATTGACGATAGACTGCTCGAGTTCTTTAATGATCTTTCGGTCTTGGTTTCTAACCAGATATACGTAGTCTAAATTGGCGAGATCCTCAAAAAGTTTGACCCGCGCTACGTAGGAACTACTTCCTTTAGGCACCCAAGTGGTATCAATCCGACCGATCGGTATGCCGGGAGGAAAAATCGAAGAATATCCACTGGTCTCGATGGTGTCTCTTTTCTGGAGGGGTACATGCTTAGGTACATCATCTAAATATACCTGGGTAGGATCCCGATCTTTCCACACGATGGTTCCAAAGTAGTTCGAATTCTTGAGTCGGGCCGAGATCCGGGATTGCCGATGCAAAACGGACATAGCGACAGAATATTGGTCATTTGTTGCCCGGATAATCCCAACCACTCCATTCTTGCCAATGACTCCCATATGGATATCTACACTATCTCGACTTCCTTTGTTAATAAATAGGTAGTTGTTGTTTTGGCGAACGGAGTTATTGATTACCTGTGCTTTGTCGAAAATAAACTGAGGAAGAGAATCCGTAAGGCTTATACCTTGGTCTTGATCTTCCATAGCAATAATCCGTTCTTTCAAATCCGCATTTTCGGCGGCCAAGCTATCGACTACTTGGAAAAGCTTTAAGTAATTGGAAGCGTTTTCGGAGCGCTCATCTACGTAGCGGGAAATATTGTTGTAAGAATTGACCAGGATCGCACTTTGTCCTTCATTGAATTGCACAATGAGAAAGAAGCAGAGCAATTCCAAGAAAAGGAAAAGCAGAAAGCTTCCGTACCTACCCAATAGAAGGATCAAGTTTCTCATGGCAATTTTGGCACTTGGCGAAACGAACTATCCAAGAGATAGCAGAAATATGGATCAAAGAGTATTACACACTCTTACGATCAATCAAAAAGGAATATCGATCGGTTCCGGAAAGCGCAACTCCAGTACCCCGAACTACGGCGCGCAATGGATCTTCGGCAATATGGACCGGTAATTTTGTTTTTTGGGCAATCCGCTTATCCAACCCACGCAATAAGGCTCCTCCTCCGGTGAGGTAAAGTCCGGTGCGATAAATATCAGATGCCAGTTCCGGTGGAGTCATTTCTAAAGCCCGCAAAATAGCATCCTCTACTTTGGTAATCGACTTGTCCAAAGAATGAGCTACTTCCGAGTAGGAGATGGTGATTTGCTTAGGAATACCGGTCATTAGATCCCGACCGTTTACCGCAAAATCATCGGGTGGTGTTTCCAATTCTGACAAGGCGGAACCGACATTAATTTTGATCTGCTCGGCCGTTCTCTCTCCGATGAGGATGTTATGCTGCCGTTTCATGTAATTCATGATGTCGAGGGTAAACTCGTCACCAGCGGTACGGATGGATTGATCACAAACGATCCCGGATAAGGCGATCACGGCGATCTCGGTGGTACCCCCTCCGATGTCAATGATCATATTACCGATTGGTTCTTCAACATCAAGTCCAATACCTAGGGCTGCGGCCATTGGCTCGTGGATTAGATAGGTTTCTTTGGAATCGACGTGGTCGGCAGAATCGAATACGGCCCGTTTTTCCACTTCGGTGATTCCCGAGGGAATACAAATCACCATTTTCAGGTGACTGAGGAAGCGTTTACGCCCTCCCATCATTTTGATCATCCCTTCGATCATACTTTCAGCGGCCTGAAAGTCTGCGATCACACCATCTTTCAGAGGGCGGATCGTTTTGATATTTTCGTGCGTTTTCTCGTGCATCTGCATGGCTTTTCTACCCACGGCAATGGTTTCGCCACTGCGCCGGTTGATGGCCACGATAGAAGGCTCGTCAACTACGATCTTACCGTCTTGGATAATCAGCGTATTGGCTGTTCCAAGATCGATAGCTATTTCTTGCGAAAAAAAACTAAACAGCTTCATTAATTGGTACTCCTGTTGTTTTGCCGGTCTCCCGGTACGTAAATTCAAATCACTTGGCCTTTCTGGCCGGCCATTAGACCAAACGGCTGGAGGGGAACAATTCTTCCTTTCCTAAGAAATTTTGCGTTACACTTTTGCTAGGCTTTTGATCCAACGTGGGCTTGCTGTCAGGCAGGAGGTCGTTCTACGCTGATCGCGTAACGTCAGTGTGATACAAAAGAAAACAAATTTTACGGAAAAAGGAAAAAAAAGTTCAATATCCTGAGCAGCCTCCAGTGTTTGCTCCTTATCTTCTGTTTTACAAAGAATTACCCACCACAACTTCCCACAAATGTTCTTTCTGTAGGTACTGCTGAGCGAGTGCTTTTAATTTCGTTCCATCCATTGTTTGAATCGTATTGACCAAGTCGTCGAAGTAGCTCATTGGCAATTCGTCCAAAACGATCATTTTTACAATATCTCCTACGTTAAAGGCTCCATCGAGAAGGGTCAATAAGTTGCCCAGAAGGTAGTTGCGAACCATTTCTAGTTCTTCTTCACCAACCAGCTCGTTTCTGAGTACTTCCATTTCCCGATAAATCTCGGTTAGGGCAACACCAACTTGTTCATTAGCCACTTCGGTACCCACGTAGAAATAGCCATCGAAAAGCATAGGATCCAACGTAGAATAAATGTTGTACGTCAGGCCCTTTTCTTCCCGAATATTGGCCATTAATCTTGAGCCAAAATACCCACCAAGTACGGTGTTGAGGAAATACCAGCCCGCATAATCCGCGTGTTGGCGATTAAACAATCGACGTCCTACCCGTATGGCTGTTTGCACACCCGACAATTCTTTTGTAAAGATCTTGGAAGGTTGCTCAATCGGTACCGAATAATCCGTTTCTAAGGCCTCTCCATTCGGAATGCGTTTCCCCAAATAGGTGTTCAGTAAGGAAATCGTTCGTTCGTTGGTCCAGCCGCTGACAAAAATGGTGCAATTTTCGGCCCGATAAGCCCGATTAAAATGGGTCTGCAAATCCTGAGGCTGCAGTTGCCGAAATAAGCTTCCGTTAGAATTGTAGCCGTAGGGATGATCCGAACCGTACATCTTCTCGGTAATGGTTCGGTAAGCCACCACGTCGTTTCTGGTCAAATCCACCTCGAGGCTTCGGACGTTGCGCTCGATGAAATTCTTTAATTCGCCGGGACGGAAAGCTGGTTTCGTCACCAGTTCAGCCACTAGAGGCAGTAAAGACTCAAAGTGTTTGGCTAAGCAGTACATACTGATATTAGACGTATCTAGATTGACCGGAATGGACAAGGTGCCACCATAAAAATCGATCGGCTCTGCGACTTGCTCACTGCTGTTCTTTGCCGTTCCTTCCCGGAGTAAGGCTGCCGTTGCTCGACCGGCCAGCCGTTTGTGTTCCCAGGGCCTTCCGGCACGGTATACCAACTCCAGCTTGATTACCTCTTGAGTTCCTAGCGATGTTTCGTATACCTTGATCCCATTGTCCAAATAATGGATCTTGGGTCGAGGTAAGACCAAGTCTTGAACTCGGTGAATAGCAGGCGTTTTAGTTCTGTCTAACATACGTTCCTCTAATGGAATGCGACGCTTCATCTGTATACCAGGAGTACTGGAATTTTAGATTTCCACAAGACGCAGTCAAAATTTGCTTGAGCGCCGCAAAAATACCACTTTCCAAGCTGTCGTTCCAGCTAAATTTAAGGAGTTCCTAAAGTGGTTAAAGTACTACTAGAAGATTTCAGACCAAAAAGGCGCAAAATCAAGCCAAAACCGGCTAAGTTTTCCACAATTTGTTAGCAACTGACCTTCCGAAAGTAGCCGCGTTCTCTTATTTTTGTGTGTTGAAGGCTTTGTAACAATTTCAAGGCTGCTTTCTTCCCCAAATCGTTAAATCCTACCGAAATATGAAATTCAGTGTTTCTTCCTCTGAATTACTCAAGAAATTACAAATGGCTGGTGGTGCCATTGGGTCCAATCCCGTACTCCCCATTCTAGAAGATTTCCTTTTTACAATCGATGGAAATCAACTAACGATTTCTGCCACTGATTTGGAGACTTCAATCGTCACCAAGATTGAAGTCAATGGGGATACGCAAGGACAGGTCGCTGTGCCCGCTCGCATCCTTCTGGATACCTTAAAGGCATTGCCCCAGCAACCGATTACCTTTTCAATCAACGAAGAAAATTTTGGGATTGAAATCACTTCTTCGTATGGTAAGTATCGCTTAGCCGGGGAGAACGGCGAAGATTTCCCCACCATACCAGAACAGGATAACGGAGATTCGATCCAGATGTCTAGTCAAGTACTGATTCAAGGCATTAATAAAACCCTTTTTGCCACCAGTAATGATGAGTTGCGTCCGGCAATGACGGGGGTTTACTTCCAAGTCGATTTTGACAAACTAACGCTTGTGGCCACCGATGCCCACAAACTGGTCAAATACAGCTTTACGGAGGTAGAAAGCAAAGTCTCCAGTTCTTTTATAGTGCCTAAAAAAGCACTGAATTTGCTAAAGGGATCGTTGGTTGGAGAAGAACCCGTTGAGCTTTCTTTCAATGGAGCCAACTCTTTTTTCAGCTTCGGAGACACCCGCCTCACTTGCCGACTAATCGATGAAAAGTATCCAAATTACAATGCGGTTATCCCAGAAAATAACCCCAACCTGCTTTCGGTCAATCGGAGCGATTTCCAAAACTCACTTAAGCGGATTTCGATCTACGCTAACAAAACAACCAATCAAGTTATTCTGAATATCAGCCAGAGCAGTTTGACGATCTCCGCGCAGGACTTAGACTTCTCGAACGAGGCTACGGAGCAACTCAATTGTGAGTACGATGGTGATCCATTAACCATTGGTTTCAACGCTCGCTTTTTGATCGACATGCTGAATGTTTTAGAAAGCGACGATATCAAAATCGAGCTTTCCACGCCCACCACTGCCGGTATTCTATTACCTTCTGAACCCATTGAAGGAGAAGAAATCTTAATGTTGGTAATGCCCGTCATGTTGACCACCTAAAGAGTAATAACACCTTTTGGGGTATGATAAAAAAGCTCCTTGCACCAGGCGGTACAAGGAGCTTTTTAGTCGGATGGACGGAGCGTTACTTAGCCTCTAACGCGTATAAATAATACCGCTCGTTTTTGATGCTGTAGCTATCAAATGCCTGCCAAAGCTGGGCGGTTGGATAGCGGTTGGGATCTAACTTCTGCGGACTAATGATGACTAAACCACTCTTCTGCTTGTAGCGGGCAAAGAGCCGAAGTTCCGCTTCCGAAGGCAGATACACTTTCTCGACCCACTTGAAGTAGGTAAAAGCCTCCCCATCGGGCAGCGCATAGAAAGCCCGGCCAGCGTAACCTACCACGGGGGCATTCTCAAACTTATTGATGGCTACAACGGGAACATCCACCGGTACTTTTTCTTCAATAAAAGCTCCCGCTGCGGCTGCTTGGCTGAAGGGATACTGAAACTCTTTACTCACAGCGAGGGTCGAATAATACAACTGCGCCAAGAGAACAATAGCGATAATCCCCAAGCGACCCCAGTGGACCTCCGGTCGTGCGTAAGTCCAAAGCTGAAGTAGTAAAACCTGCATGAAAAAAGCGACGCCCCACTGCCGAACTCCCCCGGTGTAAATCACTGCAGAGAATAGGAGATAGACTAGCTGAAAGGCCAGAAAAGTCCAACGTAAGCGCGCATTCTTCCACCAAAAAAAGGTAAGCCCAGCCAAGACTAAGGCACTCAAGATCATTCCCCAGAGGCTAACCCCAAACACATTGGTATCCGGAATAAAACCCAGGGTATAGGTGTTGGCTAAGGTGCCTTGCCAGGCCAGCTGGATCGCTTCCCAACTGAGTGGATCATCCAGATAGGCATTGGATAATTCATCCTGACTAGCGCGTGGATATACCGTGAGCACAAATACGGCTAAACCTGAAACCAAACCCGTTAAATACGGCCTGGCATTCTGCCGAAAAAAAGCCGCCAGAGAACCGCTTCGAACGAGTCCATAAACCCCCAAGGCACCGGCAACAAATACGCCGTATACTTCCGTTTGACAGAGCAAAAAGATCGCTAAGGCGTAGGATAAAAACGGGGGTTGCTCTTTTTCCCACAGTAAAGTAGCCCAGGCACTGATAAGCAACACAAAAACGTAACCTCGATTCACCACCCCGTACTCAAAGAGGGGGTAATAGCCCAATAGAATAGCCAAACTCAACCACCAAGCCAAGCGGAATCGAACAGCAATCAAGTAGTAGACCGCAACAAGCGGCAGAAAGTGCGCCACGGATAGCAACATCGCATCTGCGGAGCTTCCACTACTAAACAGTGCCCAACCTTTTAGATAGAGGTACCAAAGGGCCGGGTGCCCTTCGTAATATAGAGATCCAAGCAGCTCCCCCCAAGACATATCCCGGGCCATCAGCCAAGCTTGCCACTCGTCTTTCCACAATTCGTGAAAGCCGAATTTTAGTACAGCTGCGAGCACTACCACCCCGCCAAAAACAAGCCATGGCATCCAAGAAGGAGTCTGATCTGATCGGTATAAAGCGATTTTCATAAGCAATAATAAGGGCTACGAAGCACTACAAAAAAACAAATTAGCTTCGGCATTTAGGCAAATCCTCCTACTTTTAAGCAAAATAGTTCAACCGGATTATCTGCCAAGTATGAAATCATTCCACTATCTACTCATTCTCTGCTGCTGTCTCTCTTTCGTTGCCTGTCAGAATGACGGAACGGCAGAAGGCGAAATTCCGAGTCCCGCTGGAAAATCTCCGGAAACTGTTTTACGAGAATGGATGTCCTACTACGATAACAACCAGTACCAAAAAGCCAAAGCCCTCAGTACTAGCCGAGCGATCACTTTTTTGGAAGCGATGGAAGAATTGACGGCTTCTGCACCTGCTGATTCTACGATCATCCACACCGAGTTTCTAGAACTGAAATGCCAGGAATACACGGATTACGCTATCTGTGCCGCCTTGATTAAAGACGAAGAGCTCGGAGAAGTTTATCGAGATAGCTTTCTTCTGGCCCGCGAACGCAGTTATTGGTTGATCGACATCCCGGAAAGTGCTCTTCTAGAAGATGAGAGCCTGATGGATGACCTGTTTCAAGAACTAAACTAACTGTTATTCCAAATTGGAATAAACCACACTTATGACGAAGATTGGCCTCTTTTTTGGTTCGTTTAATCCAGTCCATATTGGGCATATGATCATTGCCAATTTCATGGCCGAAAACACAGACTTGCGCGAAGTATGGATGGTGGTGAGCCCGCATAATCCGCATAAGCAAAAAAGCACCCTGGCACCGGATTACGATCGACTACACCTGGTTCGTTTGGCTATAGATAACAACCCCAAATTGCGCGCTAGTAATATTGAATTCAACCTACCTAAGCCCAGTTACACGGTAGACACCCTGGCTTTTTTGAAAGAAAAACATCCCGATAAGGAGTTTGTCCTCATCATGGGCGGCGATAATTTGGTGTCTTTACCCAAGTGGAAGAATTTTGAGTTCCTGCTTGCTCATCACTCCATTTATGTATACCGACGCCCCGGTTACGAAGGCACTTCATTGGACGATCACCCGTCGGTCCATTTTTTCGATGCTCCGCTACTTTCCATCTCCGCTAGTTTCATTCGGGGGCTGATCCGTGAGGAGAAATCGATACGCTATTTAGTACCAGATCCGGTCTTTGATTATCTGGAATCCAGCCACCTTTATCGGAAATAGAACACAGGACGGTCAGCGACACTTCTACGCTTTAAATTGCTACAACTAAACAATACTGGTACAGGTTGTTGGTTATTCTAGTAAGTTTGCAACGACATCATTCGACCAACCCGATCAACTATGTACACTCGTTTACTATTCTTTTTCGCTTGTTGTTTATTTACCCTATCTGGGCAAGCCCAAATAGACTTAGCGGTAGGCGAATGGAAATCTTACCTGCCAGTGAACATTGGACGCTATGTAACCCAGAGTGAGAACAAGGTCTACTACGCCACTCAACTTTCTCTGATTTCGATCGAAAAAGAGACGCGAGCTATTCAGCGACTTTCTAAGATCGATGGATTGACTAATGTAGAGATCAGCGTTCTATCCTATAACCAAGCAAGTGATGTCCTAATAGTAGTCTATCAGGATGGCAGTATTGACCTGATCAAACCGGAGGGTGTTACGACACTCTTTGACATTAAGAATTTCACTGGAATCACTGGGGATAAAGAGGTCTACCGGATTCTGGTAGAAGATGGTAATTCGGTTTTTCTGGCTACCAATTTTGGTATTTCAAAACTGAACTTAGAGAACGAAGAATTTGCCTTTACCACTTTTACCGGAGTCGCGATTAATGACATCACTATTTTCAACAATAATTTGTATGCCGCTACCGAGGAGGGTATATACCGGACTAGTTTAGACAACCCTTTCCCCGAAGACTTTAGCAATTGGGATTACCTAGACGAGTCGTTCGGTTTATTACCCGATTATTCATGCCGAGCATTAGCTAGCTACGGCGATCAGCTGATCATCGATATGAATGACAGCCTCCATACGTACGATGGAGCGACCAATGCTGATTTTCTGTACCACGAAGAAGGTTTTAGACCTTCTTATTTGAGTGCCGAAGGAGAGCGACTATTGGCTGGTTTAGGATGTATAGACAACTGCGGAGGAAAGGTTTTAATTTATTCCGAAGATTTGAGTGTAGTTGAAAATGCTAATCGCTGCGTGGATCGTCCGGTCTACGGAATTGAAGATCAATTTGGTACCATTTGGTACGCCGATGAGTTTCGCGATTTCCGAATTCAGGATCTGGATGATACCGACTGTGACCGTCCGAATCCAAATTCTGTTTTTTCCCCAAACGTTTACGATATCGAGATTTTCAATGAGGAGCTTTGGATTGCTTCCGGGGGGGTAACGTCTAACTTTAATTACCTCAACCGAAAAGATGGTTTTTTCTCTTTGATCGATGGGCTTTGGACAACCCACAACACTTCTGACTTCGGGGAGGTTTGGGACTTTTTGGATATTGAGATCCACCCGGAGACTGAAGTCGTATACGCCGGAGCTTACTACGATGGACTCGTCGTTTATGATCGAAATGAATATGAGGTTGTTGACAACTCTAGCTCGACCTTAACCAATCCTCCTATAGACTCCGCTCGTACTCGAATTTCCGGTTTAGCTTTTGACCAGGAAAACAATCTATGGGTCAGTAATTTTGGAGCGGAAGATGGAGCGATTTCCGTTTTACGGGCAGAAGATGGCCAGTGGCAAAAGTTTAATCCACCGGCTTGCCAGGAGGATGCTTTATCCCAAGTAGCTGTTGACTTGAACAACTACAAGTGGTTCGTTTCACAGAGCACTAGTACGGGAATGATCGTATTAGACGCCGGGGTTTTGAATGATCCGAGTGATGATCGTTGTCGCGTTTTCACGGAAGGCAACAGTAATTTGCCATCTAATCAGGTCAACTGTGTCGAAGTAGATTTGGATGGGGATGTCTGGATTGGCACCGCAGCCGGAACGGTCGTTTTTGAGTGTGGACCTAGTGTTTTTGAACCAGAATGTACTGGTTCTTTGCGGATTGTTGAGCAAGACAATTTTGGGGCTTTCCTATTAGAAACCGAAAACATCAGGACCATTGCTATTGACGGGGCTAATCGAAAGTGGTTTGGAACGGACAATGGTATTTTTGTGCAATCTCCCAACGGAGAGGAGCAGGTAGCTTTTTATAATGTGGAGAATAGTCCACTCTTTGACAATGTGATTAATGACATTGCTATTCACCCTACGACGGGAGAGATTTTTATTGGTACGAACAAAGGGTTACAATCCATTCGTGGAGAAGCTATTGTAGGTGGTACCGTAAACAGTAGTGATGTAATGGTATTCCCCAATCCGGTACGACCGGATTACGAAGGCGTGATTGCTATCAACGGTTTAGCACAGGATGCGAATGTAAAGATTACGGATGTACATGGCCAGTTGGTTTTTGAGGGAGAAGCTTTTGGGGGGCAGGCCATCTGGGATGGGCGAGATTACAACGGCCGTAGAGCGGCTACTGGCGTGTATCTGGTCTTTAGTACGAGTCAATCGAATTTCAGCAACCCAAATACAGCGGTAGCCAAGATCTTGTTTATCAATTAGGTTTAGGTAATAGACTATTTGGGGCTTTGATAGTAGGAGTACTAAGACTAGCGTTTCTTATTTTATGGAGCTTATGTATACTACGCCCAGACTCGCATTTTAGGACTATTTACCTATATCCGTTAGTAAGATTTCAAGCCTGTTTTACCCATTTTTGGTATTACGATTGAGCGCTCCAAAAAAGCCAAAATGAACTATAAACCTATCCTTCTAGCAATCGTCTTAATTAGCAGCCTCTTTGGGTTCACTACCCTCCAAGCACAAACTCCTATACTTTCTCAGAAATCTTGGCAGCCACTTTTAGAGGATGTTGGCGATCATGCCATGGTGGGCTTAGGCGAAGAAACCCATTGGGTAGAAACCTATCTAGAGGTTAAGGAACACTTGATTCCAGTTTTGCACCAACAAAAGGGTTTTAATGTGCTCATCTTTGAATCTGGTTTTATCAATGCCTTCACCACGAACATAGACGGCCTCCAGGGACGACCGCGCTTAGAGGGGACTCTATACGATTTGTGGCAAACCCAATCGACCTTGCGCTTAATGGAATATCTGGACCAAGCACCCGATATCCTCCAGATAGGTTGTGATCTCAAAGGCCCTCCCTCGTTTGCTTTTTCTCAATATTTGCAGAAGCTCTATCAAAGTATTGGTTATTCTGAGATCGGAAGAGACGCTTACGTAGTAGACTCCACTTTTACAGTACTTCGAACGCGATGGGAACCGGCAATCGGAGAAGCAGACCGAGGTGTCTATTTAGCCGATTCTACCTACCAAGACTACCGCCTTGCCTACCGGGAAATGCAGCGTCAAATAGGCCAAGAGCAAGTAAAAGTGCAGCGGGAGATGCAATTATCCAATAAAGACTTTCAATACTTCCTTCGCTGTTTCGATAATCGAATCGCTCTGCTTGACCTAATGCAAGCTCCGACTTACCAAAAGAAGCATCTATTGAGAGATTCGATGATGGCCCAGAATATTCGATGGATCACTGAAACGTATGCTCCAAAACGTAAATACATGCTTTGGGGAGCGGATATTCACCTATCAAAAGATGCCGCTTGGGAAGATCTTGGCTCAGAATGGACAGCGAATTATTCTATGGTAGAATGGTTGCTACAGGAAAGCGAAGTCTCCATTTATTCTATTGGTATCAAACCGAAGAAAAGCTTAGACAAGAGTCTTCGATCCAATTTTTCGGGACCAGCCGATTGGTACTTTGTACCAACAGCTAATATTCCCTCTTTTAAACGTCAACATGATGCGCTGATTATCTGTCGGAGGACGAAGCCCATTAAACAGTATCTACTAAGTAAAAATGACTAGAGAAGTGGCCTCCTTATACCCCGAGTACTCGGGGCGTAGACGTAAAAAGACTCGTGATAAAGGTAGGGGCCTAAACTCGCATTTGACGACGAGTATCGCCATCAAGTAAGAAAAAGAATATGTTTGACCGATTTTCCTAATGAGTATAAACACACGTTTCTAGAATATGCTCGTAGTAAGCTTCGTATTGAGGAAGGATATTTTGTAAATCAAACCGCTTAGCCTGAGCCAATGCGTTGGCCCGAAAGCGTTGCAGGACAGCCTCTTCCTGCAAGATAGAAATGGCATATTTTGCCATGGTTTCGACATCACCCACATCCGCTAGATAACCAGTCTCCCCGTGAATATTGACCTCTGGCAGCCCTCCTGTATTAGAAGATATTACGGGTACCTCACAAGCCATAGCCTCCAGGGCTGCTAAGCCAAAGCTTTCACTTTCAGAAGGCATGATAAAAAGGTCGGCGATCGCTAATAATTCCT
>JBCDIO010000012.1:0-14643 GCA_038748815.1 Bacteroidota bacterium | reverse complement strand
GCTATATGCGGCAATCCTCGCCTCGGCTGTGGATGGCCCGATCCCGGGCGCAGACCGTCTTCGTCTTGCGGTATCGGCTGGAGAGGCGCTACCGGAGGAAATCGGCACAAGATGGTCAGACGCAATTTATCGTTCGATACAACAACGAGCGTATCGACTTGTTTTTTTAGTTCTTCTAAGCCAGAGAGCGCCTGGTTCATCCGTCGGCGTCCTTCGAATACAAAGGGTACTGTAACAATACCTACGGTCAGAATATCCATTTCTTTAGCTGCCTTTGCGATGATTGGTGCGGCACCGGTTCCAGTACCTCCCCCCATTCCAGCGGTAATGAATAACATTTTGCATCCGTTGGTCAGATACTGCTTGACTTCGTCAATGGATTCCTCACAGGCTAATTTCCCAATATTCGGTTTAGAACCTGCTCCACGTCCTTCGGTAAGGGTGGGGCCTAGGTTTAATTTGACCGGTACTGGGCTAATTGCCATGGCTTGGGCATCGGTGTTACAGATCGCAAAATCTACTCCAACGATACCTTGTTTGTACATGTGGTTTACGGCATTGCTACCTCCTCCACCTACTCCGATCACCTTTATGATCGGTGATTCTTCATGTTCATTAAGGAGATTAAAAATCATAACTGCTATTTTTCAATTCCAAATGGTCATCTGGGATAAGACGACACTAGATCCTTATTAATTGATAGTATTGCTGCTAAAAGTCTTGATCGGGTTCTGCTTCGAACCATTCTTTGGTTTTGCGGAATAACTGTTCATACCAGGTACTATCCGCCGTAGTCACTTCTACTTTAGGTTCTTCCGCCACTTTAGGGGCTGCGGGTTCTTCCTTCTGGCGATAAGCGATTAATCCATTTTCGATGTCCTGGATACCTTTCAATAGTAATCCAATCGCCGTTGAATAAATAGGGCTACCCAAAGCTTCGTGGTATCCGTGGGCAAGGTGCTCAACGGGTACTCCAATACGAGTGCTAAATCCAGTATGGTACTCCGTCAGTTTTTCCATGTGGTTTAATAAAGCACCACCTCCCGTAAGTACGATACCTCCAATAAGCTTGCGTTCGTAACCGGAGCGGCGGATTTCCCAGACTACGTAGTCCAGAATTTCTTCAACGCGGGCTTGGATGATGCGAGAAAGGTTCTTTTCAGAAATCTCTTTAGGTGGACGCCCCTTCAGGCCAGGGATGGTAATGATCCGATTGTCGTACACTTCTTCTGATAAAGCCGCTCCAAAGCGAACTTTCAATTTTTCCGCCTGCTGGGTCATCACTCGACATCCTTCTTTGATATCCTTGGTAATGACGTTTCCTCCGAAGGGGATGACCGCAGTATGGCGAATAATTCCATCTTGGAAGATGGTAATATCTGTCGTTCCACCTCCAATGTCTACTAAAGCAATACCGGCTTCTTTCTCTTCTTCGCTTAAAACAGAAACCGAAGAAGCGATAGGTTCCAAGGTCATATTCGCAACCTTCAACCCAGCGCGTTGTACGCAACGGTGAATATTATTTGAAGCAGAAATTTGCCCGGTGATGATGTGGAAATTGGCTTCCAGGCGTACCCCTGACATTCCGATAGGATCGATAATACCTTGTTCGTTGTCAACGGTATATTCTTGTGGAATAGCGTGCAAAATCTTATCGCCAGGAGGCAATACTAATTTGTGCATATCCTTAATGAGGCGCTCAATATCCCGGCGACCAATTTCGGTATGATCGCTGTCCCGAACCAAGACACCCCGGTGTTGTAAGCTTTTGATGTGTTGCCCGGCAATTCCAACGTGCACCACGTTGAAATCTACCCCAGCCATCCGCTTGGCCGATTGTACGGCATCGGTAATGGCACGAACCGTTTTGTCGATATTGGAAACGACTCCACGCAGAACACCGTGGCTTTCAACTTTGCCGAAGCCCAGTACTTCCAGTTTTCCGTACTCGTCGCGACGGCCGGCGATAGCGCAGACTTTGGTAGTCCCAATGTCTACTGCTACGACAATTTCTTTTTGCGCTTTCTCATCCATCATAACATTCATTTTTATCCCCTTACGAAAAGGGTAATCATAAAGAAGTGTGCATCTCCTTTACGGGTACTTTTGTGCGATTATATGTTTGGCCCCGGAGGACCGTTGTGCGTCTTGCTATACTTATCTTACCCCGACCACTTGCCCTTCAAAGGCTAGGTCGATCTTTTTAAATTTCTGCCACCCTTCGTAGGGTAGGGCTTCCTGGTAAAACAGCTTTAGGTTCCGAATCTTTTCTTCCACTCGCTCGTACTTCCCAAACTCAATGATCTGCTTCCCAATCTTTGGTGTCAAGGAAAACGCTCCGGCTCGTACGTGAATCTGTTCAATCAAAGCATAGAGAAAAGGGTCTTCCCGAAATCGTTGGGTCAGTAAAAACAAGTCTTTCAGCAAGTGCTTTTCTCGTTCTAAGAAATCTGGTACAAAAGGAGGTAAATTCCCGGTAGCCACCAGTAGCTTTGCGGCAAAATGCACGGACAATGGCATCTTATTGCCGTCCTTATCCAGATAGTAATTCAATCCATTATCATCGATGATTCGCAGAACTGGCTCCCGTTGACTCAAGCTAATTTTGATCCGATTGCGAGCGTCGATAAAAACATCGGCCCCTAACACAAAGGGATCTGCTTCTAAAACTCGCTCTAGCCGCTCTACATCGATCTTGGCAATCTGTTGCCCCCGAAGATCGTAGCCAAAACTCCGTTCGATCGTTGTGAATACATCGGTTGAATCCAGCAAGAAATCACCACTTTCCAGTGCCTCAATATCTATATCGATCGCCTCGACCTTACTCACCTGCTTCCACTCCACTGCCGAGATTACCCCAATTGCAATCAGGATAAGTGCTCCCAGGTAGCCTAGACGTTTTAAGGTTTGTATGAGTTCTGCTCGATTCATTCTTATAAATACTTCTGCACCAACAGTGCTTTAATGGGTTCTACGAGTGTGTCGATATCGCCTGCTCCTAGTGTCAGTAAGACATCGGTATCATGGTTTGCCAACCAAGTCATTACTTCTTCTTTGGCTAGCCATTGTTTCTTTTCATTTTTCATTCTTTCCAGCACAATGCCACTTTCTACTCCGGGTATGGGTAGCTCTCGGGCCGGATAAATATCCAATAGGATCGTTTCATCTAGTAAGTCCAAGGCCTTCGCAAATCCCTTTTGGAAATCTTGCGTTCGACTGTACAAATGCGGTTGAAAAATTCCTGTGATCTTTCGGCCTGGGTACAAGTCCCGAGCGGCTTCAATAGCCGCTGTCAACTCCGTTGGGTGATGCGCATAATCGTCGATGTACGCTACCTTCGGATCATTGATCAATCGATCGAATCGGCGCAAAATCCCAGAGAAACTAGCTAAGCCCTTCCGCAAATCTGCTGGGCTAACCCCTGCTTGCAGAGCGATGGCACTCGCGACCGCCGCATTCTCTACATTATGCCGACCTGGAAGTCCCAGTGCCAACTGTTCGAGTCGCTGTTCATCAACGACCAGATCAAAGTGAAAGGTTCCATCTTTAATGATCACCTGCTCCACCCTGATACCGGGATGGTCACCACTACCGACTTTAATAGTCTGCCGACCACCGGAAAGAGGTTCCTCAATCTGACTGTGCATAAACAGGGTTTCTTGAACCTGTCCGGCAAAAGCACCAAATCCACTGTCGAGCATCGAAGCGTGATCACCGTAGATATCTAGGTGATCCGGATCAATGGACAGAATGGCTGCTACATAAGGCCGCAAGTGCAAGAAAGAACGATCGTACTCATCAGCTTCGGCAACGACCCAGTCAGATTCACCACTGACGTAGTTACTACCATAGTTCTTACTGATTCCTCCCAAAAAGGCAGTGCAATCGACTCCACCAACACGCAGTAGGTGTGTCAGCATGGTAGAAGTCGTTGTTTTACCGTGGGTTCCAGCAATAGCAATCGTCTTGCTATGCCGACTTATAAGTCCCAATAGAGCTGCTCTTTTCAGCACTGGGTACCCAAGTTTCCGGAAAAACGCCAACTCGGCGTGGGTATCCGGAACGGCCGGTGTGTAAATCACCAAATCAACTCCTTCGGGAATCTGATTTAGATCTTCCTGATAATGAATTGTCATGCCTTCGTTGACCAACGTTTTGGTCAGGCTTGTTTCGGTTCGGTCGTATCCGTAGACCCGAACGCCCCGTTTGTTATAATAGCGGGCCAATGCTGACATCCCAATGCCTCCAATCCCGATGAAATACATCACGCGGAGATTTTCGAGACGAATATTGTCTAGCGGGTTGGCCATAGCAATTATCGCTTCTGTTTTGCCAATTCCAACACCGCTGCGGCAATGTTTTCAGCTGCGTTTGGCTTGGCTAATTCAATAATTTGTTGTCCGAGCTCTTTTGCTCGTTTTTCATCCCCCAGAATATCTAGAGGCACTTGTAAAATGCCTGCTTTAGCGACCTGATCGGGCAATAATACCGCCGCATTACACTCGGCTAATGCTTGCGCATTTTTGGTTTGATGGTCTTCTGCCACATTGGGTGAAGGAACCAAAACCACTGGTTTTCCAACCAGACAAAGCTCTGAGATCGTCAAAGCTCCAGCTCGGCCTACTACCACATCTGCCGCCGCGTAAGCCAAGTCCATCCGATCGATGAATGGCAACACCTTTACTTGCGGTAGCTGAGCCATTGGGCTTTCGCGATATTGATCCCAGTACAACTTTCCCACTTGCCAGATCAGTTGCACATTTGGGTTCGCTTTTAGCAAGGCCCCTTGTTCGGCCATCGCCCGATTCATCGAGCGGGCTCCCAGGCTACCCCCAAACATGAGTACCGTTTTCTTCTCTGGGTCAAGCCCAAAATGCTCCATCCCTGCGGCCCGACTCACTTGGCTATTTCGAATAGCTTCTCGAACCGGATTACCCGTTAACACGAGTTTTTCCGCCGGGAAGTATCGCTCCATTTGCTCGTAAGCCACACAGATGCGCTGTACCCGCTGGGCAAGCAAGCGATTGGTTACTCCGGCGTACGAATTCTGCTCTTGAATGAGGCAAGGAATTCCCATACCCGAGGCGACCCGTAAGGTCGGTCCGCTGGCGTAACCTCCTACGCCGACGACAACGTCTGGCTTAAATCGGCGAACCAAGCGCCGAGCTTTCCACAAGCTGCTAATCAGCTTAAAGGGGAAGCTTAAATTTCGTACTGTCAATTGGCGATGAAAGCCACTAATCCACAATCCTTCGATTGGGTATCCCGCTTGCGGGACTTTTTCCATTTCAAGTTTGTCTTGAGCTCCAATGAATAAAAATTCCGTATCAGGAGCCTGCTTATTGATCGTATCAGCGATGGCGATCGCTGGGAATATATGTCCGCCGGTTCCGCCTCCGCTAATTAAGATTCTCATGATTTTGCCTCTTCCTTAGCTCCGGCTGTCTGCGCGGATTGTTGTTCAATGTATTTGCTGACACTCAGTATAATACCGAAGGCCATACAAGTGAAGAGAACCGAGGTTCCCCCCATACTGACCCTCGGTAAAGTCAAACCCGTTACCGGGACCAAGTGCACTGATACCGCCATGTTAGCTAAGGCCTGCATCACAAGGTTTAAGCTTAATCCCATGGCGACCATCGCTCCGAACGCTTTTGGACTTTTAGCCACTAAAGAAGTGGTTCGTACAAAAAGCATCACGTATAAGCTCAGAATCACAAAGCCACCGAATAGACCATATTCTTCACAAATGATGGCGTAAATAAAATCCGAATACGGTGCTGGCAAATAATTTCGCATCACACTGTTACCGGGCCCTAAGCCAAATAACTCGCCCTGGGCAATGGCCATTTTTGCGTGTCTTACCTGGAACCCGCCTTTGGGGTCCGCCAGAAACTCACTCACCCGACTGACCCAAGTTTCTACCCGAATCACTTCCGGAAAAAACTGCCCAATGGTGATCAACAAAGCGAATACAACGACTCCTAAAAACAGCAGAAGTATAATGTACTTCAAGTCTACCCGACCGATAAATAGCATCGCCACACAGGTGGTGAATAGAATGATTGCAGTGGATAAATCCGCTGGAGCAATCAAGCCTACGATAATAATCACCGGTACGATGATCGGCAGAAATGCTTTATTAAAGTCCTTGATGTAGTCTTTGTGCCGGGTAATTTCTCTGGCTACGAATATGACCAAGGCAAACTTTGCAAAATCAGACGTTTGAAAGGTTAAGCCGATAAAAGGCAATTCAATCCAACGACGAGCTTGGTTAATATCCGGTCCCAGTACAATGGTATACACCAATAGTGGAATCGCAATAATCAATAAATAAGGCGCAACTACTTTATAGCGCGTGTAATGAATGACGTAACAGACATAGGTCAAAAAAAGACCGAGTCCCAGAATGAATCCATGCTTTACCAAAAAAGCCTCGGTATCACCACCCCGTTCGCGAAAGGCCAACGATCCAGTGGCACTGTAAACGGAAAGAATCGAGAATATGGCCAGTAAAGCCACGACCATCCAGATCACGCGATCACCACGGAGTTCAGCAGAAAGTCGACTTGCTATGGACATAATTCGTTTATTCTAGTAGCGCTAAAACCGCTTCGCGGAATAGATCACCTCGTTGTTTATAATTAGTAAATAAATCAAAACTCGAACAAGCCGGAGGCAGTAAAACGGTATCCCCCGTTGTTGCGAGCTGGACCGCCGTAGCTACCGCTTGTGCCGCCGTTTTCGCTTCAGAAACGGCATCTACGGATGATCCGAAAGTGTCAATCAATTTTTCGTTATCAGCCCCTAAGCAGATCAAAGCCTTTACTTTGTCTTTCACTAGGGGCAATATCTTTTCGTATTCATTCCCTTTATCAATACCACCGGCCACCCATATAATCGGAGCGGGTACCGCTGATAGAGCGAAGAAAACAGCATCTACATTCGTCGCTTTGCTATCGTTGATGTAGGGCACTCCATTTAAGGTGCGCACTACTTCCATCCGGTGTGGGTCATTTCTAAAAGTCTGCACAGCTTCCTGCACGTCGCTTAATTGGATCCCAAGCACCTTGGCGACTCCAGCCACTACCCGAGTATTGAACCGGTTATGAGCACCCACTAGGGGTGTTCCCGTTAAATCCAAAGCCCCCAATGCTGTTTCCAGAACCGGTGTATCCGGATTTTCTTCCTGTTCGATCCCCATTTGTTGTTGCTCCATAGACACCTGAGCCCTCAGTGCTTGGGTCCAGCTATCTCCAACGTTGAAAAAGAACCAATCATCGACTTGTTGATTCATTTGAATCCGCCACTTGGACCTTGCGTACAGCTCGATCTGGTATTCATAGCGATCCAGATGATCGGCTGAGATATTCAGCAATACGGCCATATGGGGCCGCAGATCCACAATTCCGTCCAATTGGAAACTACTAAGTTCCAAGACCCAATAATCTGGATCATACTGGGTCATAGCCCGCGCGAAACTAATCCCGACGTTTCCTGCTTTTAGCGCATTTAATCCAGCGGTTTTCAAGACGTGCTCCGTCAGGTTAGTGGTAGTCGTTTTTCCATTACTTCCCGTAATAGCGATCACCTTTCCTTCTTGTAGGAACCGAAAGGCCCATTCTACCTCAGAAATCACGGGTAATCCACGCTCTTTCAGAGTTTGAATCAGCGGCACCGAATCCGGTATTCCGGGGCTTTTTACGATAACATCAGCTTCAAAGAACTTTTCTATACTATGCGTTCCCATCTCATATGGAATCGCAGCTTCTTCTAATTCTTTTTGATAGGCCGGAGTAATGGTCCCTCGGTCGGAAACAAAGACGGACCAGCCTTTCTGTTTGGCTAGCAAAGCGGCACCAATTCCACTTTCTCCAGCCCCTAACACTATAACCCGTTTTGCCATGCTAGCGGATCTTTAGTGTCAGAATGGTGAATACTGCCAATAGGATTCCAATGATCCAAAACCTTGTAACGATCTTAACCTCCGACATGCCCAACTTTTGGTAATGGTGGTGCAAAGGAGACATCTTAAAGATGCGTCGGCCTTCTCCGTATCTACGTTTAGTATATTTGAAGTAAGACACTTGGATGACTACGGATAGATTTTCGATGACGAAAATTCCGCAGAGAATTGGAATCAAGAGCTCCTTGCGAATTAGAATCGCCAGGGCACCAATAATCGCTCCTAAGGTCAAACTCCCAGTATCCCCCATAAAGACGGTTGCCGGATAAGAATTATACCAGAGAAAACCAATACAAGCCCCTAAAAAACAAGCTGAGAAGATCACTAGCTCCGAAGAACCCGGGAGGTACAGAATATTCAGATATTCCGCAGCAATCGCATTTCCCGAGACGTAGCACAAGACAGCTAGCGTGATACCGATTATACCGGAGACTCCCGTCGCCAGGCCATCTAAACCGTCGGTCAGGTTAGCGGCGTTACTAACAGAAGTAACTACTAATATGACAAAGGGCACGAAGATCAGCCAAACCAGCGATTCGGAGTTTTCACCCGCAAACCAAAGGAGATACTCATAATCGAAAAGGTTTCCTTTTACAAAGGGTACATTCGTCAGGGTAGTCTTTACGTAGGCGTATTCAATCAGCTCTCCTAAATCATTCTCCACTTGAATTTCTTCCACGATCGTGTAGCCCTGAGCAATGGCCTCCTCTAATTCCACGCGTACCGTGATGTCATCACTCCAGAGCATGGTCAAGGCGATAATAACGCCTAATAGGATCTGCCCCAGAATTTTAAACCAGCCGCTGAGCCCCTCTTTATTTTTTAGGAAGACTTTGATGTAGTCGTCAATAAAACCGATCACCCCCATCAGGGTGGTCGCCAGTAGCATTAGAAGGATGTAGGTATTGCTTAGATCCGCCAGTAATAAACAGGGAATGATAATGGCCATAATAATGATGACACCACCCATCGTTGGGGTGCCTTCTTTTTGTTTCTGACCTTCGAGACCCAGATCGCGAACCGTTTCGCCGATCTGTTGGCGGCGGAGGAATTGGATAATTCGACCTCCAAATAGCAACGAAATAACCAGGGAGATAATAATGGCGGCACCGGCCCGAAACGTAATGTATTTAAACAGGCCTGCTCCGGAGAGATCGTAGGTATTTTCAAGCCATTGGAAAATCGAATAAAGCATTGGTGTAGTTGGTTTTGTAGTTCTAAGTTAATCGGCAATTTGCATTGCCTCCTTCAGGACACTAAGGTCGTCAAAAGGGATTCGTTTACCATGAATCTCTTGATAATTTTCGTGCCCTTTACCAGCCACCAATACCACGTCGTTGGGTCCGGCCAGCATCACAGCGGTACGGATAGCCTCGCGGCGGTCCAGGATCTGTAGTACCTGGGCTCGAGCCTCTGGAGGCACCCCTGCTTGCATTTCTGCGACGATTACAGCGGGGTCTTCCGACCGGGGATTATCCGAGGTCAACAAGACGGTGCTGGAGTAATCACAGGCAATCTTGGCCATCAGAGGACGCTTAGCTCGGTCGCGGTCTCCACCGCAACCAACAACCGTTCGAATTTTTCCTCTTCCTTGTAATACCTTGTCGATGGTATCCAAAACTTTTTCTAAAGCATCGGGTGTATGAGCATAATCGACGATGCCCATTGCGCCGGAGGGCGCTTGTATGGTCTCAAATCGACCGGCGGCTCCTTCGAGTATACTCAGTGATGTCAGAATCTCTTGTCGATCTTCTCCCAGCAGGTCGGCTACCGCGAATACACACAGCAAATTGTAGGCGTTAAAGCCTCCCACCATTTTGGAATACAGTTCGGTCCCGTTGATTTCTAACAACATACCGGTTAGCTCGCTTTCCAATACCTTGGCTTTGTAATCAGCCATGGATCGCACGCTGTAGGAATAAACCTTAGCGGCGGTATTTTGGACCATCACACCGTTTCTTCGATCATCTCGATTGACGAGTGCAAAGGCTTCTTTTGGCAGTATGTCAAAGAACTTTTTCTTGGCATTGATATAATTCTTAAAGGTCTTGTGATAGTCGAGGTGGTCATGCGTAATATTCGTAAAGACCGCTCCGCTAAACTCAAGGCCCGCAATGCGCTTCTGATCCGCAGCGTGGCTACTGACCTCCATGAAGGCAACCGGACATCCGGCATCTACCATTTCGGCGAGCAACCGCTGAATACTCACTGGATCTGGGGTCGTGTGGGTGGAGGGAACAATGCTCCCCCCCACCCGATTTTCAATTGTTGATAATAACCCTGATTTATATCCCAGTTGAGTAAATAATTGATACAATAGAGTGACGGTGGTGGTCTTTCCATTCGTTCCGGTGACCCCTACCAGTTTGAGCTCCCGGGAAGGGTAGCCAAAGTAGGTGGCCGCCATCCAGCCGAGCGCTGCTCGACTATCTGCCACCTGCACCAAGGTTACGTCTTTGGATGTTTCTGGCCAATCCTCACAAACGATTGCAATCGCTCCGAGCTCAATGGCCTTCTGTATGTAGCGATGCCCATCCACTAGCGTTCCTTTGAGCGCTATAAAAACATCGCCACTTGTTATCTTTCGAGAATCGAATTCAAGCTTGCCAATTTCTATCTGCTGCTCTCCTTCAATCCTTACTGTTTTAACTCGTTCCAGTACCCGGTTTAGCTTCATATCGACGCACTTAACCCAGGCGTAAGGTGATCGTTTGGCCGCGGGTATTAGTCCCTGGAATAATAGACTGCCGCACTACTTTTCCATTACCTATCACCTCTACTTTTAGCCCCATATTTTCCAAGATATACAAGGCATCTCTCAGCCCCATACCTACGACATTGGGAACCTTATCCCGGGGGATTTTTCGTTTCAATAGATTCAGCGTATCCGTTTGAGCATCCAAGACCGCTACCGGATAATCACTTAGATTCTTGTAGGGCAGATCAAGAACAGCGAGTAACTGCATAATCTGCTCCCGATCCCCAACATTCTTATTGGGTAAAGAACGCGTGGCTAAAGGTGCTGGCGGAACATCATTTACGGGATCCAGCAGTTCAATCTTGGTTGCAAAAATCTTATCCGCGATTTCTCGGAATACCGGAAGGGCAACCTCCCCACCGTAAAATCCACCGCGCCTTGGATTATTGATTACCACAATACAGGAGTACCTTGGAGCCTCGGCGGGAAAGTACCCGACAAAAGAAGCTTGGTATCCACCCACCCGGTTCCGGGAACCTACCCGGCGATAATTCAATTGTGCCGTACCCGTTTTACCGGCAAACCGATAACGGTTGGTTTTAAGCTTCGCCGCCGTCCCATTCTCCACCACCCCTTCCAAGAGGATTTTGGCTTTCTGGATCGACGAACTAGAAGCAATCGACCGCTTGAGTACCGTAGGTGGAAAGCGATCTACCGTGAGTCCAAAGTCTTGGATTTCCGAAACCAAATAAGGCTTCATCTGCTTTCCATCATTGGCTACCGCGTTGTAGAAAGCTAGCAATTGCAAGGGCGTTAGGCGTAACTCATATCCGTGGGCCATCCACGGAAGTGTAATCCCACTCCAATTATCCTCTTTGCTATAGGCTTCCTTGATATACGGACTTGCTTCTCCTTCAATCTCTACCCCCGTTTTATGGTGTAGGTTGAATTGCTTTAAAAAGTCAATGAACTCATCGGCATCCTCGGTTTCCCCAAAGTGCTCTTGTACTAGCTTGGCCATCCCCACATTTGAGGATATTTCAAACGCCCGTTGTACGGTCGTCATTTCTAATTGATGGTAGGTGGCGTCTACCATTTCTTCTTCGTAGAACTGCGCTTTACCCAGCTCTAGGTCAATTGAATCCGTTAGGTCAACGTGGCCTCCTTCTAATAGTGCCAGAATGGTTGCCAATTTAAATGTTGACCCTGGCTCGGTAGCCGAACCGATCGCGTGGTTGTAGGTTTCCCAGAGGTCACCATCTTTGGTTCGCCCCAAATTGGCGATGCCGCGAATGGCCCCCGTTTCCACTTCCATAACAATAGCTACTCCGTAAGCAGCATCGTGAACGTTCATAGCCCGAAACAGTGCTGCCTCGGTAAGATCCTGAATATCAACATCTAGCGTAGTCACAATATCGTGCCCCCGGCGGGGTTCGATCTTTGCCAGATCATTCATCGGGATCCAAATATCTTCTTCTACCCGGATCATCGGCTGTTCTCCATCTTCTCCGGCTAGTTCCCGGTCGAAATACCCTTCCAAACCAATTGGCTTAGAATTTTCCCGAACGTAACCAATGGTTCGGTTAGCCAACATACCAAAGGGGCGCTCCCGTCGGTATTTTGGGGTGGCGATCAATCCACCTTGGTACTGACCCAGTTCAAACAACGGAAACCGCTTGATCTGCTGCATTTCCGAAAAAGAAACATTTTTCTTAATCGGTACAAACTGCTTTCCGTTGTTACGTGCATCGACCAAGTAATCTCGGTAACCACCGGGGGTATAGCTAGGATCTACGTAAGTCGCTACACAATGCGCTAAGGAATCGACGTACAATTTGAAATCAGATTCCCGCATCCCACTGGAATTGGGATCAAAAGCAACATCGAAGAAGGGCAGGGAAGTTGCTAATAAAGAGCCATCTTCTGCCAGAATATTCCCCCGGTTTGCTTTGATCTTACGGGTTTGTATGTATCGATCTTTAGCCGCTCCTTTCCAGGTTTCCCCTTCAAAAACACTGATCTTAACGGCTTGGGCGAAAATTAAACCAGCAACGATCAGGATTACTCCCAATACGACATAAACTCGAATTAATACTTCATTCTTGATCGTTGCCATTATAAACTATCAGCCGTTTATTCGATCTCTAGATCGCGAACAATAATTTTTTTTGGTTGCCGGCCAATCCGTTTCAAACCCAGTTCAGCTACGGATTTCTCCACCTCAGAATACCGGCTATTAAACATGATCTCTGCCTGCAGCGAATTGTATTCGCGTTGCAGATCACGTACTTCTTTTTGCAGGGAAAGGATATTTCGCATGGTGCGCTCAGCGTAGTGCGCATTGGCGATGTAAATGGTGGCCAGGAAGCCAAGGAAGAAAATGAACGGAAGATTTTTGAGTACTAGCTCAGCACTCATACTACCGATCGACGTATAATCTCTCAACGTTCTTCGAACTGCCATCACTTACTTGTTTTTCCCTTTTGGGAAGTTTTTCCTTGCTATTCTTCGTCGCCAAGTCGCTCTGCGATACGGAGCTTGGCACTCCGGGATCGAGGGTTTTGCGCAACCTCTTCTTCGGTGGCTACTACCGCTCGTTTAGTCCATATTTTAAAGGGTCGGTCAATTTTTCCGTAGAAATCTTTTTTGACTTCCCCTTCGATATTTCCAGTTTTTAAAAATGCTTTTACCAACCGATCTTCAATGCTGTGATAAGAGATTACCACCAAACGCCCCTCGGAGGCAAGTACTTCTTTGGAATCGGTCAGAAAATCTTCCAAAGCCCCTACTTCGTCATTCACTTCCATTCTCAAGGCTTGAAAAACTTGCGCCAAATAACGCGGTCGATTACCACGGATAATGGGTGTAATCGCTTCAATCAGATCCTCGACCCGTTCGATCTTGCGAATGGCTCGTTGCTCGACGATGCGCGTAGCTAATGTTTTTGCGTTGCGCACTTCACCGAATCGACTAAACAGATGCTGCAACTCTTCGATGGATCGATCCGCAATCAGATCCCCCGCAGTTATGTCACCAGC
The DNA here is from genome assembly GCA_038748815.1 of Bacteroidota bacterium. Taxonomy (GTDB): domain Bacteria; phylum Bacteroidota; class Bacteroidia; order Chitinophagales; family Saprospiraceae; genus JBCDIO01. Next base: position 941 of record JBCDIO010000012.1, on the reverse strand, counting down.
CTGGTTCATCCGCATATCTAAGTCTGCCTCAAAGCGGTAAGAAAACCCGCGTTCTGCGGTATCGAACTGGTGGGAGCTAACCCCCAGATCGGCTAGAATACCGTCTACCTTCCGAACGCCCTCCAGGCGTAAGAATCGCTTCAGGTAGCGAAAGTTACCGGGCACAAACGTGAAACGAGGATCATTGGGTACATTCGCTTTGGCATCATCATCTTGGTCAAAGCCAAATAGACGCCCTTGCGGTCCGAGCCGATCCAGAATTGCCCGACTATGCCCACCTCCACCGAAAGTTACGTCGACGTAAGTACCACTGGGCTGAATAGCAAGACCATTTACGCTGGCTTCGAGTAAGACGGGTAAATGATACATTACAGGGTCGGTTCATCCGGGGACTTATCACCGAGCACATCTTGTGCCAGATCGGAGAAATCCATAGGTTCGCTATCTAACATTTGGTCATACTGCTCCTTTGCCCAGATTTCAATTCGATCGTTCACCGCCGCCAGAATTACATCTTTCTCTACTTCTGCGTATTCTAACAAGCGCTTAGAGATCAGCATTCGATCTGCACTATCAAGCGATACTTTTTGTGCTCCTCGATAGAAGTACCGGACAAATTCCCGATTCCGCTTATCGTACTGGTTCAAAGCATTTACTTCTGCCGTGATTTTATCCCAAACTTTTTCGGGGTATAGCATCAGGCAATTTTCAAAACCTCGGTTAATTACGAAGTTCAATGACTCACCCTCCCCTTCCAACTGATTGAGCAGTCCGGAAGGCAATCGCATGCGGCCTTTCGCATCGATCTTACATTCGTATTCTCCTAAAAGGTGTGGCATTGTTGACACGTAGATACTAAGGTGCCATTCAAAAGTATAACATTTTGACACATATTACCACTTTTGCCCACCAAATTTTCCACTTTTTTCCACTCTCTTGAT
>JBCDIO010000011.1:0-15277 GCA_038748815.1 Bacteroidota bacterium | reverse complement strand
GTTAGCTGAACCTCTCCTTTGGGAATCTCAAATCGTAAATTCACCGAAGGGTGATACAGAGAGTCTTGGTCAAAATAAATGGTTGATTCCACCCCTTCTCCGGCAATACGCTCTTCCTGCCGTATGGTAAAAAGCTCGGAAAAAGCTTTAAAAATGAGCTCTTTATTCTCATTGTAGGCAGTGATTTTTGCTCGATTTTCTTTGGAGCCATACCCATAAATCGTCGTTCCATTGATCCGGAATCCTCCTTGGTAACGAATACCTTTACCGAGATTATCGATTTCAAGTACATTCTGAAACGATTCAAACCGTGGATACGATCCCTGGGTTGTAGAGGTCAAACTACTGAGCTTATCTTCGAAGGAGCCTTCGATCCCTTTTCCACCAAAGAATAGTGGATAATACAGAGTAGCCTTCTCCGCTGAATAAATTGACTTGATTACCTCAATTTCGTAGTTTCCTAGCTCGGCATAGACACTTTTATCTAGCCCATAGCGTTCCCAAGTAACTTTCCCTCCTTTACCCCGAAAAATCCCTTCTACCGGATGGAAGATACCTCCCGTTTGATTGATGAGAATGGAGTCTTGTTTCCGAGTACTGATCAGCGTTACTTTATTGAATTCGAGGACCGGTTCTCCATCTTTGAAACTCATTTGGTAATCGGTGGCATCGGCCAGCCACTTCACTCCGGTGGGTGAATAGCGAATGGCATTATGCTCAAAAAAACCGACGGAAAACTTAAGAAACTCCTGGTAAGGTTTCACTTTTCGGTTTTGAATACTGGCCAACATCTGGTCGAGTACTCTATGCCAAGAAAGGAAACGTTCTCCTCCATTTTCTGACTGTTTAACCAGCAATAGTCCCTCCATGTAGGTCCGAAAGTACGTTCCTGCACTCATCCGCTGGGAGAGCATACCGTTGCAGGTTTTACGTATTTGCAAGAATTCTTCTTGGGTAAAAAGGCCGGCTTTAAATTGGTCTTCAAACTCATCGAACAATTCTTCCATGACTTTCGTCTTACTAGATGTCATGAACCCTTTGAGTTGTACGATAAACTCTTTGGAATTATCAGAAAGGGAATCTAGGCGCTGGGCCTGCAGGCTTCCTACGGAGAGACTACATAGAAGCAATAAAGTGTAAAAACGGAGCATCATATGTTCTTTGCTTAGCGGAGAATTTTAATCTAGTACTTGACAACCTATATTTCTAAACTTTTTGACGGGTTCTTTTTACCAGCTCATTGTTACCTGCTCACCTTTGTAGCGATCGCTACGAGCCTTACGCGCCTTGATTGGAACTAAAATTTCCTCGGCCAAAATATGCATTTATTGAAGTTACAAAGTACTATCCATCGTAACGTTGGAAAGTAAGGCAGCGCCACTCTCCATTTTCTCGCTCTTCTATCTTTCGGAATTGGTGTTTAGCAGCTTCCTGGATCACTAATTCCAAGTCTGCTTCTAAAAACCCAGAACACACAAGAAAGCCTTGTGGTTTTACCAGAATTTTTAACGCAGTAAGGGAGTCCAAGATTACATTTCGATTAATATTGGCCAAGACTAAATGATAGGAAGGCCGATCTTTGACAATTTCGAGGTTTCCTTGCTGTATCCAAAGATCTGCAACCCCGTTCGCTTTTGCATTGGTAACGGAGTTTTCGTAGGCGGCTTCTTCAATATCAATAGCTTCCACTTCAATAGCCCCCATCATATGTGCTAAGATCGCCAGAATCCCCGTACCACAGCCGTAGTCAAAAATCCGTTTTCCCGCAATAGGAAGATGTTCCATGGTTTGTACCATCATATAGGTGGTAGCGTGATGCCCCGTGCCAAAAGCCATCCTTGGATCAATCACTATTTCGTATTCCACCCCTTCGGCCGGCTGGTGAAAAGAGGCCCGAATATGGCAAAAAGAACCCACGAGCACCGGTTGAAAATTGGACTCCCAAGCTTGGTTCCAATTGATATTAGGAACTTCTTGTCGGGAAAAGGTAGCTCGAAACCGATCTTGTAATTCGACCAATACCCCCTGTTCAAAAACGGATGCTTTGGAGGCCGGGAGGTATACCTTCCATCCATCATCCGTTTCTTCTAGCATATCTAATTCAACGGAACTCAGCCACCCAAGTACCGATTCTTGAAACTCAGAGGAGATTTTGATTTGGTAGCTAAAATAGGATTCCATACGGAGTAGCTGTTTTAGGCTTTCTTTTTAGCAGCTGCTAAAGTATTTAGCATCAAGCTAGTAACGGTCATCGGACCTACACCTCCGGGAACGGGTGTTATATAAGAGCATTTATTGGCGACTCCGTCAAAATCTACATCGCCAACTAAGCGATACCCACGCTTTTTGGTCGCATCGTCTATGCGGTTAATGCCCACATCAATCACAACAGCCCCTTCTTTTACCATATCGGCGGTGACAAAATGGGGCCGTCCGATAGCCGCGATAATAATATCTGCAGAACGGACTACCGCCGGTAGGTCTTTGGTCCGACTGTGGGTAAGGGTTACGGTACAGTTGCCCGGCTGATTCTTCTGAGCAAGCAATATACTCATAGGCATCCCAACAATATTGCTGCGACCGACTACCACACAATGCTTACCCTCCGTTTCAATTTGGTAGCGTTCCAACATCTGCAGGATTCCGTAAGGTGTTGCAGGTAGGTAAGCCGGAAGCCCTTGGGCCATTTTTCCAAAATTGACCGGATGGAAACCATCAACATCTTTTTCCGGATTAATAGCGAGCGTCACGGCATCAGCATCGATATGGTCTGGGAGTGGTAATTGAACGATAAACCCATCAACAGCATCGTTATTATTCAACTGATCCACCAGGGCTAGTAGCTCCTCCTGGCTAATATCCGCCGGGCGCTTAATCACTTCTGATTCAAAACCAGCTTCATCGCAAGATTTGGCTTTTCCCCGAACGTAGGATTGACTGGCCGGATTCTCTCCAACAAGTACGGCTACTAGATTGGGTACTTTCCCGCCTTGCCGTTTAATTTCAACGACCTCAGCCGCTATTTCTTCTTTGATCGTTTTAGAGAGGGCTTTGCCGTCGATAAGCTGCATAGCTGGGAATTTATGTGAAGATGCTTTCTCCGGAGTTTGGAGGAACACGAATTTAAGAAAATTGGCTTGATCCCTCGCTTTTCCAAGCGAAGATTAGTAAACCAAAAATGGCAAGACGAATTTCTTCGCCTTGCCATTGAGTAGGTCTATTTTAGAAAGGATTAGTTGTTATCCTTTACTTCTTCGTAATCAACGTCGGTAACGTCCTCTGCATTATTACCAGTTCCGGTATTTGCACCTGGATCGGCACCGGCGTTTGGATCAGCACCTTCCGCATTTGCATTTGCTTCTTGCGCAGCCTGGTACATTTCCTGGCTAGCTGCCTGCCATGCGGTATTCAAGTCAGCGGTTGCTTTCTCGATTTGGTCCAGATCTTCGGTCTTATGCGCTTCTTTCAAAGTAGCCAACGCTTCTTCGATTGGCCCTTTCTTTTCGGCAGGAACCTTATCTCCGAACTCGTTCAATTGTTTTTCCGTTTGGAAAATCAACGAATCAGCGGCATTGACTTTATCTACTTTCTCCCGGGCCAGACGATCTGTTTCCGCATTGGCTTCCGCCTCTTGCTTCATCCGTTCAATCTCTTCTTTCGAGAGTCCTGTTGAGGCCTCGATTCGGATGCTTTGCTCTTTACCCGTTCCTTGATCTTTAGCGGAGACGTTTAGGATACCATTGGCATCCATATCAAAGCTTACTTCGATTTTCGGCATTCCGCGCGGAGCTGGTGGAATATCTGTCAGAACAAATTTTCCAACGGTCCGGTTATCGCGGGCCATCGGACGCTCTCCTTGTAGGATGTGTACTTCTACCGAAGGCTGATTATCCGAAGCCGTAGAATAGATTTTAGACTTTTTCGTAGGAATCGTTGAGTTTGACTCAATTACTACATCGTATACTCCACCCATAGTTTCAATACCCAATGATAGTGGAGTAACATCTAGTAACAGCACATCTTGAACATCGCCGCTAAGTACCCCACCTTGGATAGAGGCACCGACTGCAACCACCTCATCGGGATTAACCCCTTTATTCGGTTTGCGTCCAAAGAATTTTTCCACTGCTTCCTGAATTGCTGGGATCCGAGTAGAACCACCAACCAAGATGACATCGTCAATATCAGAGTTGCTTAAACCAGCATCCTTTAATGCCTGGCGGCAAGGCTCCAACGTACGTTGTACCAGGGTATCCGCAAGTTGTTCAAATTTTGAGCGGCTTAGTTTTAGGACCAAGTGCTTGGGCACACCCTCTACGGCGGTGATATAAGGTAGGTTGATGTCTGTTTCAGTAGAAGCCGATAATTCGATCTTCGCTTTTTCCGCTGCGTCTTTTAGACGCTGTAAAGCCATTGGATCTTTCCGTAGATCGATGTTTTCTTGCTGAATGAAGGTCTCGGCTAAGTGATTAATAATCACGCGATCGAAGTCATCACCGCCTAGGTGTGTATCACCGTTGGTTGATTTTACTTCAAAAACACCTTCTCCCAATTCTAGAATAGAAATATCAAAGGTACCACCCCCTAAATCGTAGACAGCGATGGTAGAATCGGTTTCTTTTTTATCTAATCCGTAGGCCAAGGCAGCAGCAGTTGGCTCATTGATGATCCGTTTGATCGTCAAACCAGCGATTTCTCCGGCTTCTTTGGTTGCCTGACGCTGAGAATCGTTAAAATAAGCAGGTACCGTTACAACCGCTTCGGTAACGGGTTGCCCTAAGAAGTCTTCTGCTGTCTTCTTCATTTTTTGAAGAACCATGGCAGAAATTTCCTGTGGGGTATATTCACGTCCATCGATATCAACCCGAACAGTATCATTATCTCCTTTCTTAACCGGGTACGCAGAAAGCTCGATTTCTCTCCCTACTTCTGAGAAACGCTGTCCCATGTACCGCTTGATAGAAGCGATGGTCCGTGTAGGGTTGGTAATTGCTTGACGCTTGGCCGGATCACCGATTTTACGGTCTCCATTATCTACAAACGCAACTACAGAAGGGGTTGTCCGCCGTCCTTCGTCATTGGGAATGACAACCGGCTCATTTCCCTCCATAACGGCTACGCAGGAGTTCGTTGTACCGAGGTCTATACCAATAATTTTACCCATGTTTATACAGTTTTTACGAAATTTTATTCAATACGTTCACTGCTAAACAACAAGGTGTGTGCCAAGCTTATTTTTTGTCGAAAAGGCTGTCATTTACGGAATCTTAGACCAAAGCTTGTCAGGTCAGAATGACAAAAAGGCAGAAATGACCAAAAAAAATCCCGAAAACTCCTTAAAGCTTTCGGGATTATGCCAAAGGTCGGCATTATCTTATTCTACTGGAAATTCAATTCACTGGTGATAGAACCGGTAATCAAAGAATCTCTTGAAGCATTGGTCAGGGTTAAATTGACAACCGAAGTATCAGCAACGGAAGAAAAAATACCCAAACCTTCTGAAAGGTTAGAAAATACGGGAATTTCTTGTGCACTCGTAATACCGGTATTAGCTAGAGAAATATCGATAAAGCTCTTTACGGCCTCTCCTCCACCAGAAATGACCAAATCCATGCCTTGTAAAAAGCGAATTTTATCATTGTCCGGTTGAATACTCTGGGCTAAAAAGGCATAGAACTCCTGACCGGAAACCTTCAAAACCGTTTGCTGAGTACTGGCTGCGTTGTCGATATTTTGGCCCATGGTCCAAATGACTGAAAATTCTTCAATCACATCTGGATTACTGATCAATTGCTCTGCGTAATTGATTCGAAGGAAAACGTCAAAAAACCGGATTTCCTCCGTACTTCGCCAACGAATGGAGGTTTCCCGATCCATCGGAAAGTCCAGTTTATCACCGGGCATACTTGGTGCCTGCGGGATAATATCTCCCATAACCGTTGCTTCGGCCGTCACCGGCTCTCCTAGATCATCTCCATCAATAATCAACTGCATGATCTGTTCTCCTTCAAGAGGAAAATCAGCCGCCGTAAATTTGTAGAGAATATTCGGGGAGTTGGCGAAAACACCATCATCGCGAGGTAGGCCCTCTTCGTCTGCATTTACCCGTTCTAGTACCGTTCGTGCACCCGTTGTTTGATTGAGTATTTCAACCACAACCTCAGGACCGTAATAAATGGAGTCGATGTTGGCAGCTGCATCAAAGGCATTTCCATTTTCATCGAGAAATGCTTTTTCCAAGCGCAGATAGTGTACTGGGTCTTCCTTATTGATGAGCGCATAGACCACGGGAATATTTTTCCAATCGGCCGTCAAATCAATGTCGTTATTGCATCCTCCGAAAACGAATGCAATGGCAAGAGTAAGTAATAGTTTTGTTTTCATGCGGCAAAGGTAAGTCATTTTGTACGATAATAGAGACAATCAAACCCAGGAAGATGTTGCTTGAAAGGTTGAACTGGTTAAATAACGACATTCTTTCCTACCCTATTTTCTTGTTTTTTAAAATCCCCAAAAAGCGTTCGGCAACTAGCATCAAATGATTTAGGGATTTAGCGTAAAGTCCTCCTATACCCAAAACGCACGAATGAGTATTTCCAGACGACCAACGACTGGTTGGTTTCATTGCGTGAACCACACAGCCGATGGGCTGGTCTGACTGGCATCGCTTCAGCACCCCAAATGCCCGGGCTTGTTAGAATGACTCGAATCATTTCGTTTTGATTACAAAGTCCAAAATCACTGTATTTTATTTATCTTTCCCATCCATCATTCAAATCGTTATGTCAGTTCATAAAGAAGTTAAAAAGGTTACTACCCACGTATTACAAGCCATGAAGGCTAGAGGCGAAAAGATCTCTATGCTCACCGCTTATGACTATTCTATGGCTCGCATACTTGACGCTGCGGGGGTTGATGTTTTACTGGTGGGTGATTCTGCATCAAACGTAATGGCCGGTCACGAGACTACTCTTCCCATTACCTTAGATCAAATGATCTACCATGCCGCATCCGTGCTTAGGGCTGTAGACCGGGCCATGGTTGTCGTAGACTTACCCTTTGGATCTTACCAAGGGAACTCTAAAATTGCTTTGGAATCGACCATTCGAATCATGAAAGAGGCCGGAGCACACGCGGTCAAATTGGAAGGCGGTCTAGAAATAGAAGAATCGGTCAAACGAATACTTTCGGCCGGAGTACCCGTGATGGGACACCTGGGTTTAACCCCGCAATCTATCTACAAATTTGGTACCTACACCGTTAGGGCCAAAGAGGAAGCGGAGGCTGAAAAGCTATTATCGGATGCGCTACTGTTGGAGCGATTAGGCTGTTTTGCCATTGTCTTAGAAAAGATCCCAGCAGATTTAGCCGCGAAAGTGTCCCAGAGTTTAACCATTCCTACAATTGGTATCGGCGCAGGGCCCAATGCAGACGGACAAGTATTGGTAACCCATGACTTATTGGGCATTACTAAAGACTTTCAGCCTCGTTTTTTACGCCGCTATTTGGAATTGTTTGAAACGATCAAAGGAGCCGTTGAATCCTACATCGTTGATGTCAAAAACAAAGACTTTCCCAACGAAAAAGAACAGTATTAAATACTTTGTAACTTAAATAAATGAATATTTTGACCAAGGAGATTTTTGTTTCAGATCAAGACGCGGCGGAGCCTCATAGCCATAGCTATGAAGGCGAGTACGTAACGATGAGCTGGGCAAAAAGAACCCGTCAAAATGCTTAGAAATTTAGGGTACAAAGTATTAAGCTTCTTGCTGTTCATTGGAGTTAAAGCAGAATTCGTAGCAGATGATAAAGCGTTTGATCCTTATCGGACTCCTCGCGGCCCTGGTGATGGCAGCGATTATTGGATATCCACTTTATAAGACTTATTTCTTACCGAATGTTCCTTCGACATTGAGCAAACAAGAGGTATTACTCACTACCGGTTGGAACTTCGACCAGGTGCTAGAACACCTATACACAGAAGGTTTTGTGGAAGATACTTCTACCTTTCGTTCGGCTGCCAAGCGAATGAATTATATCAAAAATAAGATGCGTTCTGGCCGATTTATGATCGAACCAGGATGGACCAACGTGGATTTAATTCGCCACCTTCGGGGTGGCAAACAAGCCCCTGTCGATGTAGTCTTGACAACCGAACGCACGATTGAAAATGTGGCCGCTAAAGCTGCTCGATTTATTGAGCCGGACTCGGTCACGTTGCTAACCGCTTTTCGCAAGCCAGAAAACCTTACAAAGTACGGATTCACAGAAGAGACCCTAATGGCTATGTTCATTCCCAATACTTACGAATTTTTCTGGAATACGACGCCGGAACAATTTCTCGAACGAATGTCCAAAGAGTATCACGCATTCTGGGACTCTAATAACCGAATGGCAAAAGCCGAAGCGCAAAATATGACGCCCGCCGAAGTATACACACTGGCGTCAATCGTAGAAAAGGAAACGCTACAAAATGCAGAAAAGCGGAGAATGGCAGGAGTCTACCTTAACCGTTTAGAAGTTAATATGAAGCTACAGGCCGATCCGACCTCCGTATTCGCCACCCGAGATTTTACAACCAAACAGGTAACGGATTATCACACCAATTTTGACTCACCGTACAATACGTATCGCTACACCGGATTACCTCCCGGCCCAATTGCGATGGCATCAATTAGCTCCATTGATGCGGTATTGAACCGGGAGGATCACAAGTATTATTATTTCTGCGCCAAAGGGGATGGCAGCGGTTATCACAACTTCGCTAAAAACCTAAGTGCACATAATCAGAATGCCCGAATTTACAGAGCTAATTTACGCAAACGGGGTCTTCGCTAATTAACGCTGCAACTCAAGTACTAAAGTCCCGTAAGGGCTTATTTCAATGGGCTCGTTGAACAGATAAGCCGTTTTACTTGCCACATCCCGACCAAAACGGAACCCTTCCCAGCCTTCTTGATAACGTTCTACGTCCAGTGTTACCGTCTTGATGGAGGTATTCATAATAACCATTACTGTTTTCCCATCGCCCTGACGGAAATATACGTAAACCCCGTTTTCTGGCACAAATTGCATTAGACTCCCGTACTGTAAAGCGGGAGTATTCTGACGATACTGGGCCAAGGTAGAAATGTAGTTAAAGAGTTCTTGTTCCTGTTCCGAGCGACCAGCTTCGGTAAACTTATTACTAGCATCCCCTTCCCAACCACCGGGAAAATCAGCCCGAACTTTACCATCTGGATTCGCAAAATTACCCATTGGTAGCTCCGTACCGTAATAAATGCATGGAATGCCACGGGTAGTAAATAAGAATGCTAAGGCTGATTTGAACTTACGCATATCACGGCCAACGATGGACCAAAAACGGTCGATATCGTGGTTGTCCAAGAAGGTAACATTGTGGTACGGTTCTTCGTACAGAAAGTCTTGCGCTAAGGTGTAATAGATCCTGGAGACTCCACCTGTCCAATCTTGAGGGCGGGTTAAAGCTTCCTTAATCCCATAGTATAACTGAAAATCGGTAACGTTTGGCAAATTCGAATTATATCCTTCACGAAGATCGTTGCCTTGCGTGAATTGCGCCTGTACCGCCGGGCCATGTACCCAGGTCTCCCCGAAAAGGAGAAAATCGGGATATTCTGCCTGAATTCTCGCCCCCCATTCTGCCATAAAACCTTGGTCTGGATAGGCATAAGTATCCACTCGGTACCCTGCAAGTCCGGCGTACTCAATCCACCAGATGTTACTTTGGATAAGGTAGGTAGACAGTTGAGGATGTTTTTGGTTGAGATCCGGCATATGCGGAGCAAACCAGCCATCGGTCATCCGGTTCTTATCGGCCTCCGAGGCGTATGGGTCCATCAATGTGGTAGCTCGGTACTGAGTCTGGGTGTACTCCGAAAACTGGTGGATCCAGTCCCGCGACGGAATATCCTGAATGAACCAGTGTTGGTCCCCTACATGATTGTGTACGATATCCATCACCATTTTGATACCGACCTTGCGGCAGCTATCGGTCAGTTGGCGAAATAATTCATTGCTACCCAATCGGCGATCTACTTTATAGTGATCCGTAAAGGCATAACCATGGTAGGACTCGTAGGGCTGATTATTCTCAAGGATAGGGTTCAACCACAGGGCACTCACCCCAAGTTCCTTAAAGTAGTCCAGATGGTTCAGGACTCCTTGCAAATCTCCGCCGTGGCGGAAATACATCTTATCCCGATTAATACCCACTTGCTCCATATCGCTAAAGGAGTCATTGTTGCTGTCCCCATTCGCAAAGCGATCTGGCATCAGCAGATACATCACATCCATTGGGGTGATCTGCGGTAAACCTCTCCCCTCTGGGTAATTCCGATTTCGCAATTGGTAGCGAAAAGATTGTGCTTTCTTACCCTCAGCGTTATTCAAGACAAAGGACAAATTACCTTGCTTAGCACCGGGACCTACCAATAGTTCAACGAAGAGATAGTTCGGACTTTCGAGGCGAGTTACCTTCGAGATTTTAACGCCTGGGTACTCTTCTAATACGGGCTGCAGGTCTCGAATATTGGAACCGTGTAGCATCAATTCGACGCGGGGCTCTTGCATGCCGATCCACCAATTTGGTGGATCAACGCGAAATTCGGCTACCGGACCTCCGGTTGGTTCAAAAACTTGGTGTCCTGGTTCTTCCATCCCAACGGGACGACGCTGTTCGGGATCTTCATTATAGATCGATGGATCTTGGGCGATTACCGCAGATACCGCCCAAAAAATCATAAGGCCGACTAATAAGATTTTTTTCATTTGAATGTCCATTAGAGCTTATTTGCTTAAAACCAAATAGTTGTTGGGCGCCAGTTGGATAGACTCCTCCGATGAAAGCGTAATACCGGTGTTTCCAAAGACATCCGTATAGTTTCCAAAGTGCTCTTCGGAGCTGAGTTTGATCTCCTTGGCTTCCGAGCTCAAATTAACGAAAACCACCACTTTATCCCCTTCTTTTTCCCGACTATATGCAATCACATCCTGGCTTTCATTGGTTTCAATCCATTGCGGTTCTCCTCCGTAGGGGCCATTCCAAAGGGCTTGATTCTCGTGTTTTAGTATTAACAGTTGTGCGTAAAAAGCTTCTTTTGAAACATCTCCCCAATCGATCTGATCTTTTTCAAAGAATTCTAGTCGTTTATCCATTCCGGCTTCTTGGCCACTGTAGATAAGTGGCATACCGTCTACGGTGAAAGTGAGTACCGTCATAGCATCAACGGCGTCACCGTGACGTTCATAGACCGTTCCGTTCCAGGTATTCTCATCGTGGTTAGTGGTAAACATCATATGCCAACCTTTCTTGAATTTTTCCCGGTCTTGTACGAAGTAGGCTTTAATATCTTCCGCATTTTTATTCCCCTGCGCAACCTCATTGATCAAGTCTTTGTAAACCCAGGCGTAGGACATGTGGTAATTGCCAGAGTTTCGATGCTCCTCGTGTTCGGCTTCTGCCAACATAAAAAGTGGCTTAATGGCATGTAGTTGGGGTACGCATTCGTCCCAAAAGTTATCGGGGACAGAATGGGCTACATCAACCCGGTAACCGTCAATATCGGTTTCACTTACCCAAAACTTCATAGCATCGATCATAGCGTTCCGCAATCCAGGAACGGTGTAGTCAATATCCGCCACATCCGTCCAGCCATAAGATTCACCATTCTCTTTAATCGGATCCGTAATCTCTCCATCGGGTCCTTTGAGGTACCATTCGGGATGCTCCGTGATCCAGTGATTATCCCAACCAGTATGCCCAGGGACCCAGTCAATTAATACTTTCATATCCATAGCGTGAATGGTGTCTACTAAGGCCTTCCAATCCTCCATGGTTCCGTATTCAGGATCGATGGCCTTAAAGTCCGCTACCGCGTAATAGCTACCTAGAGTACCCTTCCGCTTTTCTTTACTGATCGGGTGAATGGGCATAAACCACAGGATATCAACCCCCATGGCTTTAAGCCGTGGCAGGTGCTCAGCAAAAGCCTGGAAGGTCCCTTCCGGAGTGTACTGCCGTACATTTACTTCGTAGATATTGGCATTTTTCATCCAGTCTAACTCCGGTGCCTGCTTGCCATTTTCGGCCTCGATATTTGCTTCGGGTGTTTCGTTTTCTGTGACGGCTTCCGTAGCTGCGTTTTGGCAACTCCAGGCTAGCGTAAGTACTACCAAGCCGATTAAAAGGCTGAATCGATTAGTCATTCCGTTCGTTTTTAGTTCGCTGTATTTAATATGAAATTGGCACTGACAGGACTCATTTCAACCGTAATCTGCGTGCCTTCTACCTTGAGGGTAGCTGGAAAGTGTGTTTCCCAATTTTCTTTATTAAGCTCTTCGGGGATTTGGAAGCTTAGCGTTTGTGGTTCTGCACCTTCGTAGAGGACCGCAATGGTTACTTCCCCGAAGTATTTGCGGAGAATGATCAGGTGGTCATCATCGACTGAAAGGATTTCTGTATCGCCGTAGGTTAAGGAAAGCTGGTTTCGACGTAATTGCATGACCGATTCTACAAAAGCTTGCGTCTCCGTTTCGGGCGAGGACCAATTCTCAAAGCGCATCATACGACGGCTATCTGGGTCGTTCGCTCCCGGAATACCAATCTCATCGCCGTAGTAGATCACCGGAACTCCGGGAATACTGGCATTAAAGGCATGGAGTACCTGCAACCGATTATAGCCAATCGGGTCCCCTACCCCAACTTCTCGTTCCCAACCCGCTGCCCGTCCATCTTCATTGGTTTTTAAATCTCCTCCTGCGAGTGAAATAAAACGGGGCTTATCGTGATTTCCAGAGATATACCCCATCGAGTTGTGGTGCCCAAAGTATTCGAAGCTAGCCTCGAGGGACTCCGCTACATCCGTAAATCCAAGCTCTTCGTTAATTAGGGTGGCAGATACGGCATTAAAGATCTCGAAGTCAAACTGTGAGTCCATTAAGCCACTACCGATATAGGTATTGATCAATTCACGACTCCCGTAGGTTTCCCCAATCTGATAAAGGGGTCTTCCTTCTCCCCAAACTACATCTTCTTTCAATTTTCTGGTTACGTGCCGCCAGAATGGAATTGGAATATGTTTGGCGGCATCGTGACGGTAGCCATCCATCCCATATTCTTTGATCCAATACATGGCTGAATCGGCCTGAAGCTCAATGACTTCTTGCTTAGAGAAATCGAGGCTAGGAAGAAACGTATCAAACCAGGTGGTCAGGCGTTCCTCATCAAATAATCGAAGATTTCTTCGGCCTTCACCAAGATCTAATTGGGTGGCGTATTCTGGATGCTTTTGGTAGATCGGATGCAGTTCGTGCACGTGGTTGCAGACGAAGTCCAACAAAATATTGATGTCATTCTCATGGGCCACATTGACGAGCTCTCTGAGTTCGGCGTCCGTACCAAAGCGGTGATCGACTTTGTTAGAATAAATGGGCCAATAACCGTGATAGCCAGAGTACCAGCGTTGTGGCTCAATATACTCTTGGTAGGCTTCCTCCGGGTTTTGGGTAATTGGCGATAACCAGATCGCATTGATCCCTAAATTGGTGAAATAGCCGTCTTGTATCTTTTGGGTAATCCCTTTGATATCGCCACCGTAGTAATCAGCGGGGCCTTCCACCTTGGGGTCATTGAGGGGCGCATCATTGTTGGTATTCCCATTATTGAACCGATCGATCAAGGTAAAATACATGACCTGAGCTTCTTTGTCAAAGCGGTTTAGGTCAGCAGCATCCGTAAGTACTTTACCAGATTGTAAGGGTATTAAGATATCATTGGCTAGGCCGTATTCGTTGTAGGCAAAAGCGCGCAGATGGGTCCGGTCGTAGTCTACAGCGGCATCCGGAATATCGAAAATAGCTTCTCCCTGCTCTAAGTCTACCGGCAATTCTTGATTTTCCCAAAAGGCAATGACCTTGCTGGCTTTTGGGGCACTCAGCGTGATTTGTTGTCCTCGGTAGGCTTTAGTGTGCAACTCCGGTAGCGCATTCCGCGTGGGCCGTTTGAGCTTTAACACAGAATTAGATCCGCCGAAGCCATTAGGGGCAGTATTCGGGTTTTTGGGATCCCGTATTTCTTCTTTTTCGTCAATGACGAAGAGGTACTGATAATCTCCCGGCACCACCCGGAAGGTATATTCCCAGATTCCCTTACGAAGAGTCATGCCCCCCGCCGGGGCATTCCAGGAGTTCATTTCTCCCTTCACCTGTACTTTCTGGTAGCCCTTATCCCGTAGTCGTAGGGTAACGTCTTTTTTATTCGAGGTTCGAATGGGCATACTCAGTACTTCCCCATCAACATACATTGCTAGACAAAATACAGGAGGTACATCCCCTACTACTTTAAGTGCCGCTTCTTTTCCATCCGCCGAGATTTGAATATCTAAACCCGGAGGACCTGTAATTGAATCAACCATGTTTGGATCGGGGAAAAAGTCGGCCAGAATTAAGGTATGGGAAGCACCTTCCATCGAAACGAGTCCGAAGAGTCCAAGGTCTTTTTTGCTGGGTATATTTTGGGTAGCTGCGACGTTTGGGGTCGCCTTTTCATTGGGGTTAGCAGTTTCAGAAGAGGGATTGTTGCAGGCGAGTAGAGCAGTTAGGAGACATAAACCGACAACTCCCCAGCCAAAAGCATTTTTCATTGAATTGCAGTTGGGAGTGATTAAATGAATCCCCGGATGGGGAGTTGTCGGATGTTTCTTATTTCTGAGAACGAGTTTTCTTACTTAGGAAGATCGTCGATTAAGTCCGTGTAGTTGACCATTTTACGTTGTACCCCAGAGATGGCGTACCGTTCGGTACCAATCCAGATCATAATTTGTTCGTCAGAAGAGATCTGCATTTTGTATTCTTGGTCTTCTTCGTCATTGGGAGAATCAATGTGCAGCAGCAGATTCTGTGGATCAAAAGTCCAGGTGCCACTACCCGATGATTCTAACCATCGGCCGCTCGTGTAACGACCATCTTTTTCGAATTTGTACCAGATTCCCCGATTAGCGGAGTGCGCTTCTGGCTCGCGAATTTTTACGTAAGCCTCGGTGATCCAGAAATTCGTTGACAAGATCCGTAGTACATTGCTCGTCTGTTCGCTAATGACCCCATTCTCCCCTCCAATAACTGGATAGGCAGCAGGCTCCGTCGAACCAGCATTTCCCGCATTCACTACACTTTCTTGTTGCGTTGGCGTTTCTCCTTCCCCGCCTTGGTTTGCTTGGGATTCATCTTGACAACCCGGTAGGGCTAATAAGGCCAC
>JBCDIO010000010.1:0-15600 GCA_038748815.1 Bacteroidota bacterium | reverse complement strand
CAGGCAATGGCCTCCCCAAAAATGCGCTTCCCCATTTCTATTTCTTCTGCCGTGAGTCCGCGGCTTCGGTACTTTACCAAACTCATCCAGCAATCATACCAACAGGTAACACCCAAAACATCTAGCAGCAGAAATATCAGTTCCGCCCACCAATGGGCAAAGCGTTCCAATCCGGAAAGATCAGGGTCATAGGGTAACTGTCGATACGGGCTGGTCCATTGCCAGCTATGGTGAATGATCCGTTGTAGATAATTCGGCCATTGTTGCCCGAAATACCGGATGCGAAACCAACAAAATTGACCTATTTGCATAAAATGGGTTGGCGGTGGCTACTATATGATAACAGTATAGTATCGTTCATCGTTTACTCCCCGCAAGAGTCTATTTGAACCGAATAGCCCGCACCGGGTCAATGCGACTCACCAAGAAAGAAGGTAATACCAAGGAGATCAGGGTAATGATCATTGTCAAAAGATTAAGCCCTAAGATCGTCCAAAAATTTAATTCAATAGGAGCTACAGAGAGGTAATAATCCGCTTCTGATAAGCGGATGAAAGAGAATTGCTTTTGCAAAATACAGAGGGCCAAACCAATTAAATTCCCCCAAAACAAGCCGATCACTAGAATGTAGCCAGCGTAGTACAAAAAGATCTTTCGGACACTCCAATTCGTAGAGCCTAGGGCTTTGAGAATACCAATCATGTTGGTTCGCTCGAGAATTAGAATCAATAAAGCGGTCATCATATTGATGATCCCTACCACTAGCATTAAGGCGAGAATGACTTGTTCGTTAATATCCTGCAATTCGAGCCATTCGAATATGTTTGGAAACTTTTCCCGTATATTTTCGGCGTACAGATCATTCGGTAATTCCTCCAAATAGATATACTCCGTAAACAGATCTAAGTCATTAATATCGTCTATAAAGACCTCAAAACCGGCCACTTGATCTTCTTCCCATTTCAACAACTGTTGAATCTTTCGAATATCCACCAGGGCAAATTTTTGGTCGTATTCTTCTAGCCCCGTTTTATAAATTCCCTTGATTGTAAAGGCCCTTCGCAGTTGCTGTTCTTGCACAAAATAGACGATAAATTTATCCCCAACCGATACATTTAGCCGATCCGCCGTTTGCCGAGAAATTAAAATCCCAGAAGATGCCGTCGAGTCTTGCCATTCCAAAGGCTCTCCCTCCTGTAGGTACTGGTTCAAAAATTCCCAATTGAAGTCTTTGCCAATCCCCTTGAGAATAATGCCCTCGATCTCTTCTTTGGTTTCAATAATCCCCGGAATCAGCGCATATACCTGCACGTGGTTGATTCCTCCTTGCGAGGGGTAGTCAACCATGCGGTTGGGGAATTCCAAATTTCCGATCCGAAAGGGAGCTTTGAAACTGATTTCTTCGATTGTATCGATAAAAGGATAAAATGGCTGATCCTGCGGGATGGGAAATTGATCCAGAAAACTACGGGTTAGATTCGCATCGGTAATATGAATATGCCCCCAAAATCCGAAGATTTTATCACTGATTTCGTTCTTAAACCCGGCGATCAAGGCGGTAGCTACAATCATCACCGTCATAGAAAGGGCTACGGCAATGACTGCTAGCCGAATGATCAGCCGAGAAAAAGAACGCTGGCCGGCCGCTGCAATCTTACGAGCTGTAAAAAATTCAAAGTTCATATTAAAGGCTCTACCGAACTCCTGGTATGGGTATTTACGAATTGATTTCTGGCAAAAAATGGTGCGCTTTCCAAAAGTAGTGGCCCGAAATTACATAATTCGAATCGGGAATTGGTTAGTTTCTACATTTTGCTCCTAAACAGTCTGTTTAAATGGAACTTTTTGCCTCCCTCTACGATTTGTTTAAATTTGCGCCGATTCTTACAACCACGACTATCAGTAACCGGAAATAGCTTTATGAATTTTATCGAAGAACTCCGTTGGCGGGGAATGTTGCAAGACCACACCCCAGAGATCGAAGAACACCTCAATGCGGAACCCCGGGTAGGATATATTGGATTCGATCCCACCGCCCCCTCCTTAACGATTGGGAACTTCGTACAAATCATGCTACTGACTCTGTTTCAACGGAGCGGACACCAACCTATTGTCCTCATGGGAGGAGCAACCGGCCGGATTGGAGACCCCTCGGGAAAAGATAAAGAACGGGAACTCAAATCCTTCGATGAACTCGACAGTAACCTGGAGTTCCAGAAGCAACAAGTGGCTAAATTCCTGAACTTCGAAGAGGGCCCTAATAAAGCCCTCGTGGTTAACAACCTGGATTTCTACCAGAATATGAACGTCCTTTCCTTTTTGCGAGATGTCGGTAAAACCCTTACCGTAAACTACATGATGGGGAAAGAAAGCGTCAAAAAACGGATTGAGACGGGGATTTCCTTTACGGAGTTCAGCTACCAGTTACTTCAAGCTTACGACTTCCAGGTACTATACCAGCAGAATGGATGTTCCATTCAAATGGGAGGTTCGGACCAGTGGGGTAACATTACGTCGGGCACCGAATTCATCCGACGCAACCTGAGTCAGAAAGCCTACGCCGTGACTACTCCATTGCTTACCAAGGCGGATGGTTCCAAATTTGGGAAATCTACCCAGGGAAATATCTGGCTCGACCCCAAGATGACTTCTCCCTACAAATTCTACCAATTTTGGATCAATGCCGATGACCGGGATGTCGCTAAATTCATCCGCTACTTTACCCTGAAAACACGGGAAGAAGTGGAAAGCATGGAAGCTGAACACGCGGATAACCCACAGGCTTTGAAAAGACTACTGGCCGAAGAGCTCACCGTACGCGTACATTCTCAAGAAGCCTTCAATTCCGTACTAAAAGTGACTGAGTTGCTTTTCAATCGGAAAGCTAACCGAGAGACCTTACTTAGTATGGAAGCCGATGACCTTGCTACGGTAGCTGGAGAAATCCCTAACCACCCAGTGGCTTTAGACCTTCTGCAGAATGGCGTAAACATCATCGACTTGTTGGCGGAACATGCTCCCATTCTGGCATCCAAAAGCGAAGCTCGGAAAGCCATCAAGAACAACGCCGTTTCCGTTAACAAAGAAAAGGTAAACAGCCACGAAACGGTTATTAATCAGGAAAGCCTCCTGCACGGACGCTACCTGATGATCGAAAATGGGAAGAAGAATAAATTCATTCTTACTGCCCAATAAGCACAACCGCCGAAGCCTCAGAGAAGGACCTAGATACGCGTGATTTTCCGTATCATTGAGAAAACTAGGTCCTTCTTTATGCCATTCTCTACCAACTATCTGGCTAATAAAATCTATTGGCAAGAGCAACAAGCATCATTGCTCGAAGATTATCAGACTGGCAGTCAGTCCTACTTTCCGGGAGTGCTCCCTGAGAACCTACTGCAGTGGCCCGTTCGAGAAGTCTTGCGTTGCCTCCAAAGACGTTTTGGAATTGCTGCTATCCAAGAGGCACTCGATCCACAGCATACTGTCCCCGGACCTCACCAGGAAAAGACGAACCCGCAGTGGTTACAAACTACCAATATGGTGGGAATCAATATCCGGACAATCGGAGATTTCTGGCAGGTGGTAAAATACACTCTTAGCCTTCCCAAACACCAGGATAGCGTACATTTATTACCTTTCTGGGAACCCGGTGTAGTAGCTAGCTTATACGGGAAAGCCAGTTGGCACATCAATCCAGCCTTTTTCAGCCAAGAATGGTATGGCTATTGTCCCCAGTTGGACAGCCCATCCAGGCAGCTCAAGGCCCTCGTAAACTTGCTCCACCTAATGGGAAAATCGGTTGGCCTAGACGTCATTCCGCATACCGATCGCTACAGCGAAATCACCCTGGCAAATCCATATCTTTTTGAATGGCTCCAACGGAAAGACGTACAAATCATCCGCCACGAAGCGAATCTACATGTAGAGGTCCAGGAGGTGATTTTTGCCTTCTTACAAGAACACGGTACGGCCCACCCTGATCAACCTTTACCTAACAACGCTCCGAGCCTTTTTGGCTTTTCCTTATCGGAAGAACAGCGGCTCTTACACCTTTTCGGACTTACCAACGATCAAAATGGCCGAACCCAACGCCGGGACTTACTGGTCCAATGGTTATACGATCGGGGCTTTGAACCCGTCCCGGCCACCATGGCACCACCCTACCGAGGCTTAGAGGTAGATCCCAATCCCCAGGCAAAAACGGTTGACCACCGCAGGCGAATATGGCGAGATTATCGGATCACAAAACCGGAAAAAATGAGTCGGGTCTTCGGGCCTTTAACGCGCTATAAGCTGTACGGACGAGAAGGCGATAATCGGGATTGGGGAATCGATTTTTCCCAACCTCGTTATCCCGTCTGGGAATATGTCATTCGACATTTCAAACAAATCCAGCAAGCATATAGCTTTGATTTCATGCGGGGAGATATGTCGCATGTGCAAATGCGGCCCGAAGGAGTACCTGCCCAGGCTGCTCCCTACTATGATCTTCACCAGGCCATACGACGCGATATTCGCAAGCAAGCTCCACACTTTGGGTATTTTGCGGAGACCTTTCTGGCCCCTGATAGCGTTATGGCTTTCGGAAGTGAGGTAGACCATTTAGACCTGTCGGAAGCGGATACTACCTTGGGCGACTTACAATCGATGGTTCCTGGTTCCCCTTCCTTTCTACAAGCCTTCCGTTGGTATATAGATCTGCATCGCACGCGGCGTTTTAAGCCCAGTTTTACGATGATGACCGGAGATAAAGACGACCCACGGTTCGATGCATTCTATTTACATGCCAATGCGGCCCGCTACTTCACGGGGATTTTTCTAACGGATTGGCCCAGCTATATGGGACTCGGTTTTGAATGCCGGGATCAACACCTACAACCAGCACCCAATGAGCATTATACCAAGCTTTATGTCTTCCAGATCCAAGAAGGGCCAAAGGCGACTAATGGGCCCTATCGTTGGGGGCAGAATGTCGAATTATTTGAACAAATTGCTCGGATTCGTAGCTTGGGGGAAGAACTTCTGCCAAGTTTAGAAGGAGCAACCACTCAATGGTTGCTGCCACCGGATGCCACTGGGTTTTGCCCCTATGTGGCCTGGACCCAGACGAAGCCCGAATTCTTGTTTGTTGTCAACTTTGCGGACCAGGGCCCGTTTAGCAATATAAAAATTCCAGCTATCGAGGTAAAAGCTGGAGCTTTGGACTGTGTATTTTCGCTTGGCAAGGAGCCAGCAAATACGCAAGCTTTTGCCACTGGTCAGCACATTCAATTACATAATCTCCCGCCCGGTACCTGCCGGGTTTATCGATGGCCCAAACAGAATTAGTATGAAACACACATGGTTAATACTCACCACGCTTCTCTTTACTGCCGTTTCTTTTGCTCAGGATAGAATTACCGGAGCTGATTTTGCCACCCGCTCGGAGGTCATTGCCACCCAAGGGATGGCGGCAACCAGTCACCCTTTAGCCACTCAGGTGGCTCTCGACATCCTGAAGCAGGGAGGAAATGCTATCGATGCAGCCATTGCCGCCAATGCCACCTTAGGTTTGATGGAACCTACCGGCTGCGGAATCGGAGGAGACCTGTTTGCCATCGTCTGGTTGGAAGAAGAGAAAGAACTACTTGGCTTGAATGCCAGTGGACGTTCGCCGTACGATCTTAAGCTCGACTATTTTGTGGAGAATGGGATGCAAAAGATCCCGGCCTACGGGCCCATTCCGGTAACGGTGCCCGGTTGTGTGGATGGCTGGTTTGAACTACATGAACGCGCTGGAAACCTGAACATGGAAACCATTCTGGCACCAGCCATACAATATGGAGAGCGTGGATTCCCCGCTACGGAGCTCATCGCCTATTATATGGAGCTAACTAGTAGACGCTTTAAGGATTACCCCAACTTTGCAGATACGTACATGCCAAATGGTCATACCCCAAAGAAGGGAGAAGTCTTCAAAAATCCGCGCCTGTCGAACACCTACAGGAAGATTGCCAAGGGTGGACGGGATGTGTTTTACAAAGGAGAGATTGCTAAAGAGATGGCCACCTTCATCCAAGCGCAGGGTGGATTCTTATCCGAAAAAGATCTCGCCGATCACGAATCTGAATGGGTAGAGCCCATTGGTACCAACTACCGGGGATACGATGTATGGGAACTGCCACCCAACGGGCAAGGAACGGCCGTTTTGCAGATGCTCAATATCCTGGAAGAATACGACTTAGCCGCTATGGGCTTTGGCTCCGAAGAGTATATCCACACCTTTGTGGAAGCCAAAAAGCTAGCCTACGAAGATCGGGCTAAGTACTATGCGGATATGGACTTTAATGACATTCCGATTGATTGGCTTATTTCTAAAGAATACGCCGCCCAACGACGGGAGCTCATTGGTAATCGCTCCGCACGGAGCTACGATGCCGGTGAACTGGAGCAGGGCAATACCATATACATGACCGTTGCGGATGCCAAAGGGAATATGATTTCTTTGATCCAATCCAATTATCGGGGGATGGGTTCTGGAATGGTCCCCGGTGATTTAGGCTTTATGCTCCAAGACCGCGGGGAGTTATTTGCTTTGGCAGAGGGACACTTTAATGTGTACGAACCGCACAAACGACCTTTCCATACCATTATCCCGGCTTTCGTCACGAAAGATGGGGAAGCCTTCATGAGCTTTGGTGTGATGGGAGGAGCTATGCAACCGCAGGGCCACGTGCAGATCATTGTCAACATGATAGACTTTGGTATGAATTTGCAGGAGGCTGGCGATGCCCCCCGAATCCAGCATATTGGCTCTTCACAACCTACCGGCGAACGAATGAAAAATGGTGGCCGGGTCTGTTTAGAGAATGGCATCGATTACGAGGTCATTCGAGGATTGATGCGCCGAGGCCATTTAATGAGCTACGCATTGGGTAGCTACGGGGGCTATCAAGCCATTCTGCGCGATCCGGAAACGGGTGTGTATTACGGAGCTTCTGAATCTAGAAAAGATGGCCAGGCCGCTGGCTACTAAATAATAATGTATGATCCATTTACTCGACTTACAATTTCTCGGACACGAAGACACCATTGGTGCTTTTTTAGTAAAAACAGAAGACGGACCAATTCTCTTCGAAACGGGCCCTCATTCCTGTATGGAGCGACTGCGCTCTGAATTGGCCCGGTATGATACTAAGCCAGAAGATATTAAACACGTCTTTCTGACCCATATTCACCTCGATCACGCCGGTGCGGCCTGGGCTTTTGCGAAACATGGCGCCACTATTTATGTGCACCCAAGAGGGATTAAGCACCTACATGACCC
This sequence comes from Bacteroidota bacterium, assembly GCA_038748815.1. Lineage (GTDB taxonomy): Bacteria > Bacteroidota > Bacteroidia > Chitinophagales > Saprospiraceae > JBCDIO01. The sequence continues at coordinate 8,291 of JBCDIO010000010.1, read as the reverse complement.
ATCTCGTTTGATGGCATCAGCCAAAATGATCTACCAAGAACATATGGATCGACTGTGGGGTCAAATGCAGGGTATACCAATGGAACAATTACGAGCCGTGGAACAAGGCGAAATGATTGAAGTTGGAGCAGTCTCCGTAAAAGCCTGGCATACCCCCGGCCATGCGGTGCACCATATTGCTTGGCAAATAGATCAAGACCTGATCTGTGGTGATGTGGCTGGTGTACAAATCCGGGGAGGACTCGTTGTTCCTCCGTGCCCTCCTCCCGATATACACATCGAAGACTGGCAAGAAAGCATTCGACTGATGCGTGTCCTAAATGTAGATCGACTTTGGCTTACCCATTTTGGACCGGTAGATGCCCACTCAAATCATCTGAATCTATTGGAAGAGCAACTACTGCGATATGCAGAATGGATGCGCCCCTATTTTGAGCAAGGAGCCGACCCGAAGGAAGTAACGCCTAAGTTTCAGCAGTTCACCCAGACCCTATTGCTAGAAAAGGGAGTTCCAGAAAAAGACCTTGTCCAATACGAAGCGGCCAATCCTTCCTGGATGGGCGTAGCGGGCTTGATGCGCTATTGGAAGAAAAGGAAGGAGCGAGAAGAAGCATAAGCGTAGAATAAAAAAGGCACCCCGAACATTCGGGGTGCCTTTTTGCTAAGTATCTTTTGAACGTTTTTTTTACTGGGTGATTTCTACAATTCGCTTGCCTAGTTCCAGAACTTTCTTAACCATATGCACATCGGGCATCAGCAATTCTGCTTGATCCGTAGATTCCGCTTCGGTGGCTTCCACTTCTAAGGAAGAGGCCTCTACCTGGCTCGACATACTAGAAAGATAAGCGTAAGAACAAATACTTGCTAGGGCAAGTAGAGCTACAAGGATTGTGCGGGTATTGATTCTTCTCATTTGGGTTGAATATAAAGTCACTTAGCGTATTAGCAAAAATAGTCTTTCATCTACCAAACAGGGGTACTCCTTCGACCAAACTGATGGATTTTTAGATAAATGCACACTCCAAGGACAAGCTTTGGTTTGGAAAGGTTGCATTGTTTTGACAAAATAATGAAATGATGACAAAAAACCTAAGAAAAGTAAGTGTCGCTGAGCGAACACAGGCAGCAGATGATGGACTTCAAACGTCCTATTAGCGTTAATTGCGAAGTAAATTGGCATTTCTATTCGAGCTACCACCCATTCACTTTGATATTATAGGTAGTTCATCCCCAAAAAAAGCGAGGTTACCTCTTTGTTCATCACATTATTAATGGGAAATTTCTTTAATTCCTTATTTTTACCTTGCTTTAGGCTTAAGCTTCATTATTTGTAACAATAAAATCAAAACACGGTTACGTATGAAAAAATTCGTTACACTACTAGCCACCTTGGCTTTAGTTTTCCTAACGGCCGTTTCTTATGGTCAGGATAACCTTGAATTCATCATCAATTCTCCAGCCCCAGGTGGAATTATTGAAGTAGGACCCCCTGCTGCTGATTTTGGTGGAAACTTGGCTCCAGGTGAATCAATCACCGGAGACTTAGCAATGGTTGAGGCGCAGAATGCAGCCACTGATACTATTGCACAAATGGGTTGTGACTCTTTATTAAATGGTATGGACGTGATGGGTAAGATTGCCTTGATCCGTCGTGGTGAGTGCTTCTTCTCAGACAAAGTATGGTATGCCCAACAACAAGGTGCCATCGCTGCCGTTATTTGTAACAATAACCCAGGGGAAGGTGTGATTACCATGGGTTCTGGTGGTGACTTCGCTGGTCTAGCGGAAATTCCATCTGGCTTCGTATCTTTCGAAGACTGTGAGATTTTGATCCAGGCTATCGCTGACGGTGAAACTGCCAACATTACCATGCGGGTTCCTGCTTTCTTTGGTGATATCACTGCGTATAGCTACCACACTCCAGTTTCACAAATTATTCCACTTGATCAGATGCAAGTTACTATTGTCAACGCTGATGCGAATGACGCTAGCGATGTAGTTGTTTCTCTTGACATCACCGATCCTGTAGGCGGCGTTGAATCCTTTACTCGGACCATTGATATTCTAACTGCCGGAGCAGACTCTACCGTAGTATTCGATGTGTACACACCCGAAGCAGAGGGTCAGTACACTGCTGTTTTCTCTAATAACATCAACAACGATATCATCACTTCTGGTTTCGTTATCACCGAAGATATCTTCGCCGTTGACGATGGAGATCCTTCTAACTTTGCTGGTCCATCGGATGCTCAGTTTATGACTGGTGATTTCTACCGTTACCACGTAGGTGGATTGGTACTTACCGGTGAAGAAGAGGCAAAAGCGATTTCTGCTTCCTTTGGTATTGCCAACGGTGCAGACTTCTTCTTGAACGATCCTGGCTTTGACTTCATCGACGTTGTACTCTACAACGCGGATGTTGACGGTGATGGTAACATCGACTTCGCGGCTTCTGGTGCTTCTTTCGCCGATCTTCAGGCGATTGCTTTGGGTCAGTACATCGTTACGGGTAACGAGACAACTGGTGAAGATTTAATCATGGTTGACCTAATTCCTCTTTCTGGAGACGCAATTACACTAGATCCTAACGGTGCTTACTACATCACTATCCAGTACAACGGACAAGCTGGTGTGGCAACCATCGCTCCTGCGTTCTACACGTCTTCTGATGTAGGATACTTGAACTTCCCAACTACTCCATTGGTATTGGATCAGCTGTACACTGGATGGGCTGGTGAGATCGTAGCAGTACGTCTACACATCGATAACACTACTGGTGTTGATGATGTTACTTTGACGGATGATAAGATCGAAGTTACTCCAAACCCAGCTACTGATTTTGTGAATGTAGTATTGGACTTGGAAACAGTATCTGAAGAAGTTGTTATTGATGTAATGAACTACGAAGGTAAAATCGTAGAGACTCTTAACTTCGATAACATCAAGTCTCAGACTTTGGACATTGACGTTACTAATTACACGAATGGTTACTACTTCTTCTCTGTGAAAACAGACGAAGGATTCAAAACTACTTCTGTATACATCGTTAAGTAATCACCGATTACTCTTCGATACAAAAGGTCAGCCCCTCGGGCTGGCCTTTTGTCGTTTTAGACCAATAAATATTGATTTACAACTGCGGAACAGCTTGGATTAAGGATTGTGTGTAGGTATGCTGTGGATGATTAACCACCTCTTCCACCTCACCTAATTCCACAATCTCTCCCGCCTGCATGACCGCCACGCGGTCACAAAGAAAAGAGACGGAGGCCAGATCGTGTGAAATGAAAAGCATCGTCAGACCTTGCTCTTCCCGCAGATCAGCTAGCAAATTGAGTATCTCCGCCTGAATAGATACATCTAGAGAAGCGGTAGCTTCATCACAGATCAAAAAGCGCGGTGCGGCAGCCAGGGCTCTGGCAATACAAAGTCGCTGGCGTTGACCGCCAGAAAAGGCGTAGGGCAAGCGGTGGTAGTGCTCATCAGCTAGATGCAAGGTTCGAAGTAGTTCGAAAACCCGATCGCGACGCTCTGCTTCACTCGCTCCAATCTGATGTACCCGCATCACTTCCTGAATGGCCTCGCCAACGGGCATCCGAGGATTTAAAGCCGCGTAGGGATTTTGGAAGATCATTTGAATTTCCCGGGCATATGCTTTCTTTGACCAAGTATTTAGGTCCTTACCTCCGTACGAGATACTCCCCCCCGCCAGTTTCTGCATCTGCATAATACTACGCCCCATGGTGGTTTTGCCTGAACCGGATTCTCCTACCAAGCCCAAGATTTCGCCATCGAATACCGAAAGATCAACCTGTTTCAGGGCGTGTACCTGCGTTTTTTGCCGCCAGTTAATCCGGTTTTCAAACACCACCGAAGCTTGTTCAACGCGAACTCGTTCGTCTTTTGCGCTTCGAACTGGTTCTCGTTTATGCAACGTAACGGCGGGGCTTTGGAAAGTGGCTAAGCGGGCTACTGGTTTATACAACTGGGGGCGGCAGGCTAATAGCGCTTGCGTATATTCCTCCTGTGGTTTTTGTAGAATTTCCCGAGTAGATCCCGATTCTATCAAGTTTCCTTTTCGTAAGACTAGAATGCGATCCGTCATTTTTTGTACGACCGCTAAATCATGGGAGATGAAAAGCAGCGCACTGTTCATTTCTTCACAAAGCCGGTTCAGGAGATCCAAAATCTCCGCCTGTACCCGCACATCTAGGGCCGTTGTGGGTTCATCCGCAATCAACAAGGCCGGTTGTAAGGCCAGGGCCATAGCGATCATGATCCGTTGTTGCTGCCCTCCGGAAAGTTGGTGTGGATAAGAATGGTATACTCGTTCTGGCTCCTTCAACTGAACCCGAGCTAACCAGTCCATGGCCTGCTCCCGAGCTTTGACTTTGGTAGCACCTAGATGCAAGCGCAGTCCTTCCTCGATCTGTTTTCCGCATTTCAATACCGGATTAAGTGCCGCCATGGGTTCCTGGAAGATCATCCCGATTTGCTTTCCGCGAACAGCTTGCCAGTTGGTATTCGCACTTGGCCCTAAATCTTCCGGAGATTGGTTGAAAACCTGTAACTTTATTTCATCCGCTTTTACCGCGCCAATGGGAAGCAGACCCATTATTGCCAAGGCCGAAACAGATTTTCCCGACCCCGATTCTCCCACACTTCCCAGCCGCTCTCCCGCTCTTACTAAGAAACTTAAGTGCTGTACAGCCGCCACCGGTTCTCCTTCCTGAGAGAAAGTGATTGAAAGGTTCTTTACCGATAATAAAGGGGTAGAACTTGCTTGCATATTTTGTCCGATTACTGCCAAGGAAGTTTTTACGTAGGGCTCATCCTGTAGAGATTGCCTAAAATAGGCGAACTTTAGCAGATTATCCGTAAAAACTAGGAGTTCCTGAACCTGATAACCATTTGCCAACCACAAGCTTTTGCCATTATGAAATATACCTTGTCTACCCTTTTGTGTTGTCTTTTCCTCACTACGCTCACGGCCCAAGTCAGTGATAAGCTGACATTCTTAGCCAATTGGGACGTCGACTCGCTCCCATCGGCTGGCAATAATTCCTATAATGATATTTGGGGGTTTACCGATTGTGAAGGCCGGGAATACGCCATTATGGGCTCTTCCGGCTATACCCACTTCTTCGATGTAACCGAGCCAACAGCCACCGAGGAAATCGCTAGCTTCGAGGGAGGTAGTGTCACCACCTGGAGAGATTTCAAGACTTACCGGAATCGAGCTTATGGAGTTTGTGATAATTGTACCGAAGGATTACAAATCTTCGATATTTCCAACCCCCAAGATACCATCATTCGAACCGCGCAGAATACCGATTTTTGGCTACGTAGCCACAACATCTACATCGATGAAGAAGCTGGTCGATTATACTCCGTGGGTACTGATGCGGTGAATAACGGTGTGATTATTCTCACACTCAATGCCAATCCAGATGCCCCACTCCTCTTAGCCAATCTACCTCTCCCCGGAGGTTATGTACACGATATCTACGTACGGAATAATATCGCCTTTGCTTCCCACGGATTTAATGGGCTTTACATCTACGATTTGACCGATCCAACCAATCCGATTACGCTAGGCACCATCACTGATTACCCAGAACCTGGTTACAATCACTCCAGCTGGTTAAGTGATGACGGTGCGCATCTGATCATGGCGGATGAAACATTCAATCGTGGTGTCAAATACATTAATGTAAGTGACTTTGAAGAAATTGAGGTAACGGATGTTTTCCGCTCTACTTTGGAAGCACCGGAGTTTACCAATAGTATTGCGCATAATCCATTCATTCGAGGTGATCTGGCTTTTATTTCTTATTACCACGATGGCGTACAAGTTTGGGATATTAGTAACCCAGATACTGTAGTGAATGTGGGTTATTACGACACCGATCCAGATAACATTAATTACGATGGTTTCCGCGGAACCTGGGGCGTTTACCCGTTTCTACCTTCTGGAAATATCATCGCCTCAGATATGCGAAACGGACTCTTTGTACTAGGTAGTGATTCGCTCAACCTAGCCCCCATTAGCCCCGATTTAAATCCTGATGCTACCATTGACATAGATGGAATCTCTACCATTTGTGAGGGAGATAGTGTTACCGTTTTCTTGCCGGATGGTGCGCAGGAGTACGAATGGTTCCAGAATGGCAGTACCATTGCAGAAGGAACTGCTTCGGTTTCGATTAACTCGGAAGGGCTTGTTTATGCAACTGCGGCTAATGGACGTTGTAGCGTGACTAGTGACACCCTAGAAATTGAAGTTCAAGCGCTGCCCGATGCAACGATCACCGTCGACGATACCGAAGCTTGTGTTGGAGAAACCATTATCATGAAGGCTATCGCCGGCTTCGATTCTTACCAATGGAGCCAAAGTGATCTTCCTATTCCCGGTGAAATTGCACCAGAATTAGCCGTTACGGAGAGTGGCATGTACTCGGTAAAGATTTCCAGTGGTTTCTGCTCAGTCATTTCGGAAGAAATTGAAATTCTATTTATAGACCCAGTGGTGCCCGTTATCAATTTTGACGGTATGGATATCAACTCCACCGAAGCCGTTAGCTACCAATGGTTTTTGAATGGGGAACAAATCGAGGGGGCTACCAATATCAACTATACACCCAGTGCCTCCGGTGCTTATCAAGTGGCTACTTTAGATGAGAATGGATGTACGGCTCTTTCCGATCCGATTGAGGTTGATTTAAACCGGGTGCTTTCCTTATCTACCGGATTTGCTTTCCAATTGTGGCCAAATCCAACGTCGAATGAGCTAGAGGTTCGTGGATTGCCTAATGGCCAGGATGCGATGTTCCGCGTTTGGGGAAGCAATGGTCAAATGGTCATGGCTGGAGATTGGCAGGAAAACCGGATCGATGTCAGCACCCTACAACCAGGACTATATTTATTGCAAATATTCATGGATGGCAAATTGGGTACCCACCCATTTGTAAAACAGTAAGAGCCTGCTTGGATACCTATCTTGGAGCGGCAGATAAATACTAAGACGAATATCCCCTTGGGAGAGTAGCGTCCAACGCTATTCTTCCAAGGTAATTTCAAAGCGATCGTCGGCAAAGACAATGCGCAGCTGTGTGCGGTGTTCTAACCACCGAAGGATTTGATCCCCTAAGAATGCTCTCCGCCATCCGGCTTCCAAACTCTCATCTAAACCCGTAGGAGCAGCTTTAAGTCTCTTCAACACCCCTCTTGGCAAGACCAGACTCGGGGCAATTTGTTCATCGAGGCATTTATACCGGATTAATAGATGTAGCATTTCCAGAATGAGATCTTGCCGTGGGTTTTCCCCGCCCGGCTTAGGCACTTGCGCTAGTAGATTGATCTCCTCCACTTCTGGTTCGGCTTTGTACAAAGCCAAAAAACGTTCGCCGTGTTTTTTGATCACCTTTTCGGGTAGGCGGCGATTGGAACGCAGGGCCTCGGGGCCAGCGTGGATGGTTTTAACAATTGGGTTGATATGCTTGGAAGATAGAATCATTTCTCTGGAATAATTCAAGCGCTCCGCTTCCGAATTTCTCCAACGGTGTAACCGTAGTAAAAAGAATTGTTCCTTTGGTTTCAGGTTATGAAAAATATTACTAGCCAAGATCTCTTTCAGCGGGTGACGGGTGTAAAAGGAGGCTTGCTCAAAGGTTTTTAATTCTTCCCCTAACCAGCTCATGCGCCCGAGGTTTTTCAGGCGGCTCGACATCTTATCGTACAACTCTTTCAGATAAATGACGTCATTTAGGGCATAGCGTAGTTGCCGGGCCTTAATCGGACGGGTTTCCCAGTCTGTAACCGCATAACCTTTACTCAAGGTAACGCGTAGTTCGCTCTCCAATAGACGAGCAAAAGAAACGGGGTATTTATATCCTAGAAAACCCGCTGCCACCTGTGTATCAAATAAGTTTTGCGGCAACACATTAAACTCCAGGTAGATCAGTCGGAAGTCATTCTCCCCTGCGTGGGTAATGGTCAGGATATCTGGATTGGCGAGCATCTCCAAAATGGGGTCAATATGATCTAGCTGAAGCGGATCAATAAGGTAGGATCCATTTTCGGTACTTACCTGGATCAAACAGATCAGGGTTCGAAAGCGTTTTTCACCCACAAATTCGGTATCAAAAGCCATCCAGGGGACTGATCGATTCAGCTCATAGAATCGGGCTAAGGACTCAGCGTCCTCGATCATTTCAAATTCTGTGTTTTTTTGGGACATGTGCTTTAAATCAAAAAATGATTGACCGTGGATATCTTCCACCGCCAGAAAT
>JBCDIO010000009.1:0-15714 GCA_038748815.1 Bacteroidota bacterium | reverse complement strand
ATCCAAAATGTTCGGAAGATTCGGCGTATCCAGCGGCTCCAGATAGTGAGTACGGATGGGAAAAACTATTTAGCGAACGTCTTTACCTAGCCTACCACCGTAATTACGGAATGAACGTACGCATTGCTCGTTTCCACAACATCTTCGGCCCTCAAGGTACCTGGACCGGAGGTAAAGAAAAGGCTCCAGCTGCCCTTTCTCGGAAAGTAGCAGAGTCCGTAGATGGTGATTCTATCGAAATCTGGGGAGACGGCTTACAAACGCGTTCTTTCCTTTACATCGATGAGTGTTTGGAAGGAGTTCGTCGTTTGATGGAGTCTGATTTCACTGGACCCGTTAATATCGGATCCGAAGAAATGGTAACCATCAATGGATTGGTTGATACCATTGCGGGTGTAGCCGGTAAGAAAATTGAAAAACACCATATCGAAGGGCCTACCGGCGTACGGGGTCGGAACTCCGATAATGCGTTGATTCACGAGCAGCTAGGTTGGAAACCAACGCAGACATTGAAAGAAGGAATGGCAAAAACATATGCTTGGATCAACGAACAGGTGCAAGCAGCTAAGGCAGTAGCCGAGTAAGATTTTTGATGGCTGTCCCGGAAGGGGCAGCCTCTTTCCATTCTGGAAAAGACCGAAACTATGAAAATTCTCTTCGTCAGTTTTGCTATTCTTCCCAACCGGGGAGCGGCATCCTTTGTAACCGAGTCGCTGGCCAATAATTTTAGTAAAGATGAAATGGCCGTTATTGGGGAGCAAATCTTATTCCTAGGGCGTGAAAAACGATCCGGAAATATCCCCAACTATTATTACGCAAGAACCAATTTTAGCTACCAGGGTAAAGGAAAGCGTTTTTTCTTGCCCCTTCGGTGGTTGCTTTTTCCTTTTTTGCTCCTGAAAATGCATCGGGTCATTAAGCGGGAAAAGTGTGAATATGTGTTGGGTACGTTTCCGGATAACTATTATCTCTATGCTTCCTACTTGGTTGCGAAATGGAATAAACTAGGGTTTAGCTCGTACTTTCATAACACCTACCTGGAAAATCGCCCAGATAATACCATTCATGGCCGGTTTGCCCGGCGCATTCAGCCAAAGATTTTCGATTACTCGGACTATATCTTTGTAATGAGTGAAGGAATGCAAACTTATTATGAACAACGATACCCAAGCATCAACAAGTTTACCCCACTGATTCATACCTTCGAAGAGTGGCCAGAGCGGGAGAAACCGGTTGATTTTGACTCGAAAAAAGAACAGTACGACTTGCTTTTGATCGGTAACTTTAACGAGTCAAACGTGGAAGCTACCGGGCGCTTGGTAGAAGCCTTGAAAGGAGATTCTCGGATAAATATCAAGATGTTTACGCATGTGCAAAAGCCCTTGTTAAAATTGCGCGGAATTGATGCCGATGCGGTTGATTATCGAGGTTTTGTGAAGCAAGAAGACTTCTACAAAGAATTAATGGATAATGATATTTGCGTACTGACCCACGGCTTTACAGGAGGGTACTCCGAAGCAGAATACGAGACTATTTTCCCAACCCGAACAATTAATTTCTTGATCTCCGGGTTGCCTATCTTTGCGCATTCTCCGAAGAATTCCTTTCTGTCTCGCTTCTTGAAGAAGTACGACGCGGCCGAAGTAGTGGATGTAGCCGATCCAGCGGTGGTAAAGGAACGAGTAAATTACTTGTTAGATCATCCGGAACGGCGAAAAGAATTGGCAGAAAACGCTCGGAAAACGGCTGAAACGTTTTATGGCCCAAATGTTGCTAAGTTCTTACAAGAAAAACTATCGAAGGTGGGAGCACCCGTGAAAGCTCAGCCGGCAAAGCATGAAGTTTAGTGTCAACCAAATTCTGATTTTCCTCCTCTACGGATACGTTTTCTTAGCACCCTTTGAAGACATTCTAGAGTTTTTATACGGGATCGATACCGTATTAAAGCCCTATAGGGTATTTGGAATCTTTATGTTGCTCCTCGGTTTTTTCTATCGATTTCCGAAAAAGCCTTTAGTAGCAGTGCAAATCGACTGGTTGATTGTAATACACATGGTCTATGCGGCCTTGTTTACTTACTTCCTGTATGCGATTGGTAAGAATGTGAACCTCGGGATCTTTCTCAATACCATGATCCAGATGTTTTTCTTACTGCTGATTCATCTGACGGTAAAGAGGATAGATCTTACGTATAAACATTTGCATTGGATCATGTTTTTCCTCACCCTGGGCTTGATTATCAATGCTGGGGTGATCATAACGGACTTCTATATTTTTAAGCTGAGTACCCGGGAGAAAGGATTATCGGATAACTCCAATTACGCCGCCTTATCGATGGTATTAGCGGCTCTCTACTATTTGTTTTTGCTGGTCCGTGAAAAAATGAACTTGTTCCGGCTGAAAAACCTTTTCTTCCTGGCGGTTGTGATTTACTTCTTTTTCGGAATTCTGGCTACTGGATCTCGAACTGGATTTATCTTACTTACGTTTTGTTCTTTCTTGTTTTTGGTGGTCTTTTCGAATTTACGAGTTCGAATCCGATTAGTTCCTTTAGTCGTGATTGGAATCGTGATTATCTTTTTGACCCCGATTTTTTCCAATATTACCGAAAACGTAGCCACCTTTAACCGGTTGACGCAGGCTACCGAAGATGTTCGCGTTCCTTTAGCCAAAGCGGGCTTCAATGCTATTAAAGATACTTGGGGAATGGGTATTGGGATTGCGCAAATGATCGATGCCCAGAATTTCAATAAGTATATTGGCCCCGTTGATAAAGCCTTTCTATCGTTGGTAGATAATCGAGGGAAGGGACTTGGACTCCATAATATGTACATAGAAATGGTCGTGGAAGTAGGGTTTATTGGTAGCTTTTTCTTCTTCCTTTTTCTGGTGTACATCTTTGTCTTTCAACTGAGGCGATTAAATTATAAACCCCGGCGACAGGAACACATCTTACTCTTGACGATGTTTATCGCCGGTTCTATTACGGGGCTGTCCGGAAAGGGCTTATTAGGGGCCATTTTCTGGTTGATCTATACCCTTTGCTCATACCCATTTAAAGAAGAACCAATTCCGGAAGACAAATCGGTGCCAAGTTTAACCGGCAAGCCTGCTTCCTAGTGTTCAAACCTACGTAACCCTTTTTCTCTCTCGATCATTCATAAGTACTTTGTAACCTAAATTTCTAAACATTTTGACGGGTTCTTTTGCCCAGCTCATCGTTGCTTACTCGCCTTCGTAGCTATGGCTACGAGCTTGCGCGCCTTGATCTGCACAAAAATCGCCTCGGTCAAAATATTGATTTACTCCGTTTACAAAGTACTCATTGATCAACGCTTTTAATCTGTATTTATGAAAATCCTGATCACGGGAGCAGCGGGTTTTATTGGTTATCATCTGGCCGCTCGCGTTTGTCAAGATCCTACAGTCCAGGTGATTGGACTAGATAGCATCAATGATTACTATGATACCGGCTTGAAGTACACCCGCCTTCAAGAACTGGGAATTGATCGGGCTGCTATTGTCGCTGGACAATTAGTTTGTAGCCAAACGCTTGAAAATTTTCGCTTCGTACAGCAGGGCTTAGAAGATACCGCTGCGATTGATACCTTGTTTGATCGAGAAGGTTTCGATGTTGTCATCAATTTGGCGGCTCAGGCCGGAGTTCGTTACAGTTTGGTAAATCCATACCCGTACGTGCAGGCGAATGTGTTGGGATTTCTAAATATTTTAGAGGCGTCCAGACGGAACGGGATCAAGCATTTGATCTACGCGAGTAGCTCTTCGGTATACGGGATGAACCGCACGATGCCTTTTCAACCTTCGGACGCCGTGGACCATCCGGTCAGTCTATACGCAGCGACTAAACGCTCCAATGAGTTGATGGCGCATACCTACAGTCATTTGTATAGTTTGCCTACAACGGGTTTGCGTTTCTTCACCGTCTATGGTCCGCTAGGGCGACCAGACATGGCCTACTTTAGTTTTACCAGAATGATTCTGAAGGGAGAAACCATTAAGGTTTTCAACCACGGGAAGATGAAGCGGGACTTTACCTTCGTAGACGATATTGTAAATGGTATTTACGGTCTGCTAGAACGGCCCCCTTCGGCGGCTCAAAAGGGTGACTATACTCTACGAAAAGGACCGGATCGTTCGGATGCTCCTTTTGCGATTTACAATATTGGGAATAATACCCCCGTGCAGCTACTAGATTTTATCCGCATTCTGGAAGAATCGTTGGGTAAGAAAGCTAACATGGAAATGCTCCCCATGCAACCGGGTGACGTGGAAGCTACCTATGCAGACATTGACGGCTTACACGAGGTAGCGGGTTTTAATCCGAGCACTCCCTTGGAGGTTGGGTTGCCTAAATTCGTGGAGTGGTACAAATCCTACTATCAATCATAAATGGAAAAGACACCTAAAACGGTTATGCTATACGGCCCGGTAGTGGCGAAGTTAGAGGGTGCCTACGGTGGCGGAACGGGAGGCTATACCCGTAAGATGGGGCTCTATCTCAACTATTTCCGATCAAAGGATTTTCGAATGGTACCCGTATTTCATACGATAAAGGGACAGTACCGCTTTGGCTTTTTTGTGGTTCGTTTCTTTTTGGATATCTGGGTATTCTTGAGGGGGCTCCTTCAATTACGGCCAGACGTCGTCCACATTCTGGCCCAATACCGAACGGCAGTACCTCGGGAGTACGCACTACTTATTTTGGCTGGCCTTTTTCGGGTTCCCGTTGTATACGAGATCAAAGCGGGCGTATTCGTGACTTGGTATAAATCTACGAATCCGGTGTTTCGTTATATGAGTCACTTCTGTCTAAGACGCTCTCAAGTAGTTCTTTGTCAAGGAATGCCCTATGTCGAGTTTTTACGAGACGCACTGGGTATCGAAGGCCATTACTACCCCAATTTTGTAGCGGATGATGAAATACCAGCACAAATTGGCCCTAAACTGGCCGAAGAGACCATGCGAGTTTGCTTTGTTGGTTACGCATTCCGGGATAAAGGTGTTTTTGAACTGGTGGAAGGTTGTCGAAATGCCTCCAAAGTGGCTCCAATCCATTTGACCTTAATAGGAAAAGAGCACGAAGAATTTACCCAGTGGATGGACGGTTTAGATTTGGGTGATCGCTTCACCGTAGAACGAAAAGGACGTCTACCACACGATGAAGTACTCGTTGAATACCAAAAGAACGATATCTATTGTTACCCGACCCGGCATAAAGGAGAGGGCCATAATAACTCGATTAATGAGGCGATGATGATGGGGCTTGTGATCATTACGACCCGACAGGGTTTTTTAGGTAGTATCCTAAGTCCAGAACGGGCCTACTTCTTAGATGAGGTGGCAACTAGCCAGGTACAAGGAGTACTTGAACGAATTGGAACGAATCGGGAAGAAGCCATTGAAAAAGGGCATAAGGTTCGAAAGCATCTACTGCAAAACTTTACGAGCTCGGTTGCCTATCATAAACTGGAAAACCATTACCGAAGGGCTATCGGTATTGCTGAGCAGATGCCCGAAAAAGTCTAATTCCCCTTAAGTACTTTGTAACCTAAATTTCTAAGCATTTTGACGGGTTCTTTTTGCTCAGCTCATCGTTACGTGCTCGCCTTCGTAGCTATGGCTACGAGCTTGCGCGCCTTGATCTGCACAAAAATTGCCTCGGTCAAAATATTCATTTACGTAGGTCACAAAGTACTAAGCAAATTCACACGATGAAAATTCTGAACATTGTAGGCGCTCGCCCAAATTTTATGAAAATTGCTCCGATTCATCGGGCATTTAGTGGTCGCGTTGAAATCGAATCAAAGATTGTTCACACTGGCCAACATTACGATGCCAAGATGAGCGACATTTTCTTCAATCAGCTTGAACTACCCGAACCAGACTATTATCTGGGCGTTGGGGGTGGTTCCCATACCCAAGTGACGGCGGGTATTATGCTGAAGTTTGAAGAAGTAATGAACGATGAAAAACCAGATTTGGTCTTAGTCGTGGGAGATGTTAATTCTACGATTGCCTGTGCTATGGTGGCCGTTAAAATGAATACTCCAATCGCGCACGTGGAGGCTGGATTACGTTCTGGAGACCGCACGATGCCGGAAGAGATCAACCGTATTCTGACCGATAGTATTTCCGACCTCATGTTTGTTACCGAACAAAGCGGGATGATCAACTTAGCGAAGGAGGGCGTGACCGATGAAAAGGTTCATTTCGTTGGAAATGTGATGATTGACTCTTTGGTCCATTTCCGGGCGAAAGCAAAACAATCTTCGATCCTGAATGACCTGGGAGCCGATCCAAAATCGTATGTCTTGATGACCATGCACCGACCGGCTAACGTAGATAATAAAGCGGGCTTAGAAGACATTCTAACCATCATTGAAAATACGGCTGCGCAAAAACCAGTCATCTTTCCGATGCACCCACGTACGGCCAAAAGCATTGAGCGTCATGGTTTGCAAGAACGCCTGGATGCCATTCAGCAACTAAGTATTTTGGAGCCACTCGGCTATTTGGAATTCCTATGCTTGATGGATAATGCGTTTACGGTCATCACCGATTCGGGTGGAATCCAAGAAGAAACGACCTTCTTACAGGTACCTTGTTTAACTTTTCGGGATACGACCGAACGGCCAATCACTACTGAATTAGGAACCAATACCCTGCTTCAAGATTTGAACCCTCAGACGGTACACGAACACTTTATGTCCATCGTAGAAGGTAAGGAGAGAGAAGGTGTTGTTCCACCTCTATGGGATGGGCAGACCTCGGAGCGAATTGCTGATCGATTATTGCACTTTCACACAAACAAGCTTTAAAGCAGATAAACCACTTATGAAACAGATCGTACAGAACCTGAAGTCAGGCGATACGAAATTAGAAGAAGTACCGGCACCGAAAGTACAGCCGGGGCAGGTTCTTATAAAAACGAGTAAGTCTCTGGTATCTCTGGGTACCGAGCGTATGCTGGTGGAGTTCGGAAAAGCAGGCTTAATTGCCAAGGCTCGCCAACAACCGGAGAAAGTTCGGATGGTCTTGGATAAAATCCGTGCGGAAGGATTACTGCCAACTCTGGAGATGGTCTTCAACAAGCTCGACCAGCCAATTCCGTTAGGGTATTGCAACATGGGACGAGTAATAGAAGTTGGTCACGGTGTAACGGACTTTAAAGTCGGAGACCGGGTAGTAAGCAATGGTCAACACGCGGAGTTTGTCTGCATGCCGCAAAATTTAGTGGCGCATGTGCCAGATGGGGTTACGGATGAAGAAGCAGTGTTTACCGTTATCTCGGCTATTGGGTTACAGGGAATCCGTTTGTTAGATCCGACTTTTGGTGAAACAGTTTGTGTGATTGGCTTGGGTTTAATTGGCTTGATTACCGCCGAGTTGCTACAGTCTAATGGTTGTCGAGTGATTGGTGTAGACTTGGATGAGCAAAAGCTAGAAATCGCCCGGCAGAAAGGGATTATTGCCATAAATCCCGGGGAGGGCACTGACCCCGTGAAGTTTGTGCAATCCCTTACCGATGGGGTAGGAGCGGATGGTGTGATTATTACGGCTTCGGCTAAAACGAATGATATTATCACCCAGGCCGCTAATATGAGTCGGCAACGCGGACGCATTATTTTAGTTGGAGTGATCGGCTTGCAGTTGAATCGCGCAGACTTTTACGAGAAGGAGCTCTCCTTCCAGGTGTCTTGTTCCTACGGTCCGGGTCGCTACGATGATGACTACGAGTGGAAGGGACATGACTATCCTATTGGCTTCGTACGTTGGACTGAAAAACGAAACTTTGAAGCCATCTTGCAGGCTATGGAAATGGGTCGTTTAGATGTTAAGCCCCTCATTACCGACGAGGTGGAGTTAAAAGATTACCTGCAGATTTATGGGGATATCGGAAGTTCTCGTTCCATTGCTTCCATTCTTAAATACCCAGAATCTAGTATGCCCAAAAATTCGGTGACCGTAACCGAAAAAACGTATACCGCCAAAAATGGGGTTATGGGGATTGTTGGGGCTGGAAACTATACGAAAATGGCCCTGTTACCGGCTTTATCTAAAGCCAAAGCCGATATCAAATATATTACCAGTGCGCGTGGGGTTTCAGGTTCTATTCTGGCCCAGAAATTTGGCATTGGAGAATCGACTACCGATTATCAAGTTTTATTGGATGATGAAGAGGTAAATCTGATCTGTATCACCACTCGGCACGATCTGCACGCCGATATGGTGGTTCAAGCTTTGAATGCGGGGAAGAATGTGTTTGTAGAGAAACCGCTGGCACTAACTAGCGAAGAATTGGACCGCATTCTGGAAGCCTACGAAAAGAATGAAGGAACGATTATGGTTGGGTTTAACCGCCGGTTTTCTCCGCATTTGGTTAAGATGAAAAGCCTGATCGATCCAAATGCCCCGAAGAATATTATTTCTACCATGAACGCTGGGTTTATTCCAGATGGCGTCTGGGTGCACGATATGCAAGTTGGAGGAGGGCGGATTATCGGAGAAGCTTGCCACCATATTGACATGGTAACCTATCTGACGGGGAGTAAAGTGAAAGCAGTCTGTATGTCTGCACTAGGAACCGCCCCAAAAGAGAATACTGATAATGCGAGTATCATGCTGCGGTATGAAAATGGAGACCACGCGGTTGTCAACTACTTTGGCAATGGCTCTAAGGCGTACAGCAAGGAACGAATGGAGGTCTATTATCAAGAGAAAACCTTGATTATGGATAACTTCCGGACGCTAATGGGGTACGGAGTAAATGGCTTTCGAGGCTTGAAAACCAAAATTGACAAAGGGCATTTCGAGCAATTTCGATTACTGACCGAGCGGGCCAAAGCAGGCGGAGAGGCCTTGATTCCGTTTGATGTTATTGTCAATACAACGAAGGCAAGTTTTGCGGCGATTGAGTCGTTAAAGACCGGAACTTGGGTTGAACTATAAAAGAATAACTATGCCACGTATTGGGATTTTCTTCCTGTTCCTCGGATTTTTGGCCTGCACCCCCAAAAATGGGGTGGAGACGGGTAGTACTTCTACCGCCGTAGCTACGTCCAATATCGAATTGGAGCGCGGCCGAGAAACACCGGGGTTTATTCCAGATTATGCCTGGCAACGATTACCCAATCATCCGGAGGCATACTTTCCTAAAAGCCGTTACGAACGGCCAATGGAAATGCTATCTGTAGATCCTAAAAATCCGCCGCACCAAAGTTCCGATGTACGAATTATCTACCCGAACAAAGGTTGTTCTTCTTGGGAAGAATGCGGTCTCAATGATCCTAATATCCGCTACTTTCTGATTACTCCAGGTGATTATGTGAACTGGGGTGCCTTAGAGTTGACCGAATCGGGAACAGGGTCGGCCCGCCGAATTTTACGATACTACAATCCAGCCTTAGATAACCCCTACGAGCCAGAACACCCCGTTAAAATGTCGGGGCAGGCCAAAGAAGAGGTTGTCTTAGAAAGTTTACGGATGATAGGAACCAGCTATTGGGTCTTTCACGGTTTAACTTTTCGAGGCCGGGCTTCTCAAAAGAAAGGATATACGGGTGGCAAAGTGAGCCAAATTGCTTACGAGGCAAATCATAATATCATCAACTTCTGCTTGTTCGAAAAATTTTTGGGGGCAGCGGCGATGCGCATTTTTCAGGCCAGTTTTAACACGGTGCAGAATTGCGTAATTCGGGACAAAGGAGCTGACCTAGGCGTGGATATAGGAGGTATAGGAATCAGTGCTTTATGGCAGAAAGAGTCCAGAGGAAATCGGATTGTAAATAATGAGATTTACAATGTGACGGATGCCGTAGGGCTGGTATATAATGTTAATAGAAAAGGGATCAAAGAAAAATCCCAAATGGGGAGCGTACCCGGAACGATCATTGAAAATAATGACTTCTACATTGAGCCCAGTATGTATTCTTACAAAGGAGAAGAGGAGTGGTCTTGTGCAGAAGATGGGCTTGATTTCAAGGCGGGCACCAAGTCAACGCAGGCGGCTGATCGGGTGCAAATCATTAATAACCGAATTTGGGGCCATCGCCCTACTGACCAGACGTGTGGTGGTTCGGGAAGTACCGGATCCGGAATCGTTATTCACCGCAATGCTTCTAATTACCTGATTCAAGGAAATATCATTTTTGATGTAGCCCAGGGAGCATCCATCTTCGGCAAGAATAAGAAGTATCCCGAGGAAATGGTAGAAAATATCGCCCTAGTCAACAACCTGTTTTATGATATGCGGGATGTGATCGACGGTAATTTCAACTCTGGCCTAGCCATGAAATTGACCTCTTCGGTAGACGTATATTACAATACTGTGGTGAATGCGCGGCAGTTACTACATGTGCACGAACGAAACTCCACCCACCGTTTCCAGTGCAACACCTTTGTCAATATTGATGAAGCGTTTGAATTTTCTAAAAACCGCCAATCCTGGTCGAGTATGAATGCCTGGATTAATTATCCGGATGCTCAGCGGATTTACGCGCACCAAGGGAAGAATAATACCATTCTGGCGGGAGTCGATCCGAAAAACTTTACGGACTTCACCTTTTATCGTCGTCGTTGGACCGGTCCAGAAAAGGTGGTTTTACCCAATGCCATTTTGCGGAAGGGGCATAGCCTCGCCGTGCAGCCTGAGCAGGATTGTCACTGTTCCGATGGTGGGGAAGGAGGCCGTTGGTGGACTCGCTAAAAGCATAGCCTTACATTGATCAATAAGTTAGGATTAGCGGTACAATTGCTGCGCAATATGGGACCACGGTATGTGGCTTTCCGCTCGTGGTATGAAGTTCGTCGCCGGAGTGGCTTACTCAAGCGGAGCTTTCCAATGAATCCCAAGCCACAGTCGTTTTGGGATCTGGAAACCTGGCGAAGACAACGGCCTGCGTTCTTTTTCCCTGACCGGTCAGTGTTAGATTTTCCCAAGGAAGCACGTCCGGCTTTGCAGCAAACCGTGCAGCAATTTAAAGAAGGGAAATTAGCCTACTTTAATGCAGAACTCTTTGATATTGGCCGCGATTATGATTGGTTACAAAATCCGGCTACCGGCCATCAGTATCCGAAAGACCAACACTGGACGGAGGTAGAAGATTTTTCGGCTACGGCCGGAGATATCAAATACACATGGGAGAAATCCCGCTTCTCCTTTCTCTATCCACTCATTCGCTACGATTACCACCGTGGAGAAGATCAAGGAGAGGCCGTTCTGGCTGAGATAGATAGTTGGATTGTAGCAAATGGTATTAACCAAGGTCCAAACTATAAATGCAGTCAGGAAATTTCCTTGCGCGTTCTCAACTGGACATTTGCCCTTTACTACTACGCGAATCATTCTAGCTTGACCGAAGAAAGATGGCAGCGGATTCAACACGCCATCTACTGGCAAATAAAACATGTTTACAGCAATATCCATTTCTCTCGGATTAGCGTACGGAATAATCATGCCATTACCGAAACGCTTCTTCTTTATCTAGCCGGACATTTGTTTCCCTTTTTTCCAGAAGCATCCACTTGGCAGCGTAGGGGTAAAGCTTGGTTTGAAGAAGAAATTGCGTACCAGATTTATGAAGATGGCACCTATTTACAGTTCTCTCATAATTACCACCGAGTCGTTATACAATTGATGAGTTGGGCGTTTTTTCTGGCCAAGGCTTGGGGGGATACCTTTCACGAAACGACCTACGCGCGAGCGCGGGCAAGCTTGCGTTTTTTGCGGCTTTCGCAATCCGGAAAAGAAGGAGAATTACCGAATTATGGGTCTAATGATGGGGCCTTGTTTTTTCCTTGGAACGACTGTAACTACCGGGATTATCGCCCGCAATTAAATGCACTGGCATACGCACTAGAGGGCCAGCACGCCTACCCAGAAGGCCCTTGGAGAGAAGATGTAGCTTGGTTTACCGGAGGTAAAGCGAAAACGGAAGGTGTTCAGGAGGAGAAAGAATTGGGTGCGTTCTCTTTTCCGGTTAGTGGCTTTTACGTATTGCGTACTTCTGAAACAAGTATGCACCTACGGTGTGGTAAGTTTCGGGATCGCCCGGCCCAGGCCGATAACCTGCACTTAGATTTGTGGGTAGATGGGCAGAATGTATTTCGGGATAACGGTTCTTACCGGTACAATACCGACCTAAAATGGCTACTCTACTTTAATGGTACAAAATCTCACAATACCGTAAGTCTAGGTGATCACCACCAAATGGAAAAAGGCCCTCGCTTTATTTGGTTACACTGGTCAGAAGCTCAATCGGCTGAGTGGCGAGAAACGGAACAATACTGGGAATTCAGCGGAGTTATCAAAGCGTTTGGTCAATTAGGTACCCATATCTTGCATCATCGAACCGTACGCCAATTCAAAGGAGAAAGACGCTGGGAGGTTATTGATCAACTGGATCACGAATTGGACCTACCCATGCATCAACATTGGCAACCGGGACCTACTTTCAGAGACCTTGGAGGAAGCCTACAGGCCGTTGACGGTGATGGAAATCTTTTGAAACCCATCGAAGAAGAAGGCTATTACTCTCCACTGTATGGTGTCAAAGAGCCTTTTACTAGCATTCGATTTACTACCCATCACAAAACAATCAAAACGACGATACAACTGACATGAATATCTTACTAGTACACCAAAACTTTTTGGAAGCCCACGACGGGGGTGGTTCTCGGTTCAACGAAATGACCAGAATCTGGGAAGAGGAAGGTCACCATGTAACAATCTTAGCGGGAATGGTAAATCATGCGACGGGTGAGATTCCGGAACGGTACCGAGGAAAATATACGTATACGGACAAGATCTCCGAAAACCTCACCGTAATTCGCTGTCATATTTCAGGGGGCTACGCTAAGAGTTTTTTTGGTCGGCTGATGGGGTATTTCTCCTTTGTGTTCTCTAGTATCTACGCTGGCTTTTTTAAGCTTCCTAAACGGAAGTACGACGTAATTCTTTCTACGTCTCCCCCTTTGTTTGTGGGGATTACCGCCTATGTTTTGGGGTTATTTAAACGCATTCCAATTGTTTTTGAGGTACGAGACCTTTGGCCAGAATCGGCTATTGATACGGGGGTGCTAAATAACAAATTAGCTATTCGGATGGCCTACTGGTTTGAAGGGTTCATTTACCGGAAAGCCCAACTGATTAATGCCCTGACTCCCGCTTTTGAAGCTAAGATGCTAAACCAAAAAGGAGTGCCCCGAGAAAAGGTTATCATGATACCCAACGCGGCGGATTTCTCTTTATCGGATCAGACGGTGGCAACGGTTGACCGGGAAGCAATGCGAAAAGAGCTAGGGATCGACGGCAAAGTAGCGATCATTTACGTGGGTGCACACGGAGTGGCTAATCACTTAATTCAAGTGATTGAAACCGCAGAGTTGTTAAAAGAGGAGGAAGAAGTGGTTTTTATGTTGGTAGGGGATGGGATGCAAAAGCAAATGTTGGTAGATGAGGTTGAGAAGCGTGGTTTAAGCAATGTGAAATTCTGGGGGATTGTTCCCAAATCAGAAGTGTTCAAATATATTTACGCAGCCGATTTTGGAGCCTCGGTTCTTAAGAAAGTCGATACCTTCAAAACGATATATTCGAATAAGACATTTGACTACATGTCTTGTAAGCGGCCCATCTTAATGGTCATTGATGGAGTTTCGAGAAAATTAGTAGAGGATGCTGAGTGTGGAACCTACGTAGAGCCAGAAAACCCGGAGGTATTTGCTCAAACGATTCGAGATTATTTAGGGATGGAGCGCAGCGAATGGGCAAAACAAGGACAGAGTGGATTTGATTTTGCAAAAGCAAACTTTGACCGCACCGCATTGGCCCTACGGTATCTTAAGCACCTAGAAAGAGTGGCTCAGGGAAAAGAAATGGTAATTAGCCCGCAACACCAATCATAAAAAACTACTGCCAACATGAAAAAAATATGCATCATTGGTACTGGAGGATACGCAAAAGAAATCTTCTGGTTGATTCATGATATCGGAATTGAAGATCAGGTTGAATGTTTTATGGAACCAGATGATCAATACGAAGAACGGAGTATTATGGACCGTCCCGTGCTTCCGCAATCACAATTTGATCCCGCTAAACACCGAGCGGTGATTGCTATTGGTAATGGCCGCATCCGGGAAAAAGTAGTACAGCAGCTACCCGAAGAAACGGAATACCCAAACATTATTTCCCCCAAAGCACAAGTTACCCGTTGGGCCAAGCTTGGTCGGGGTTGCGTGATTCAGTCCCATACGGTGGTTACCGTTGATGTAGTCCTTGGTGATTTTGTACACTTAAACTGTTTTACAACGGTAGGGCATGATACAACCTTAGGGGATTATTCTACGACAACCGCCTTCGTATCTATCAGTGGCTTGTGTACCGTTGGAAAGCATAGTTACTGGGGGAACGGTTCATCGGTTCGTCAAGGACTATCGGTCACCGATCATGTCACGGTAGGCATGGGGGCTATGGTGGTAAAACCCATCGAAGAACCGGGTATTTACACGGGTATTCCTGCTAAAAAATTCAAATAGTGGTATTTGCTCACCGGCCGACGCTTTAGCTGAGGCAAAGGCACGTATTTCTTGGGATTCTATTCGATCTTTCGATGAACTCCGAAATCCCTTCTTCACTTGATAAACCTTTTTAAACCCAAAGCATAATATGCGACCTACAATTTTGGTTACCGGCGCGGCCGGATATATTGGCTCCGTCTTGGTGCGCCAATTGCTAGACAAAGGCTACAACGTAAGAGCACTCGATTCCTTAAAGTGGGGCGGTGACGCCTTATATGATGTAGTACAACACCCAAGTTTTGATTTCATGAAAGGTGATGTACGGGATAATGACACCGTAGAAAAAGCAGTAGCGGGCGTGGACGGCATCGTGCACCTGGCGGCCATCGTGGGCGATCCGGCTTGTAAAAAATTCTCGGACGAAGCCAATGAAACGAACTGGAATGGTTCTGTAAACTTGTTTGAAAAAGCAGAAGCGGCCGGTGTAAAACGCTTCATTTTCGCTTCGACCTGTAGTAACTACGGAAAAATGACGGACCCGAATGCATTTGTAAAAGAAGATTCGGAATTGCGCCCGGTTTCTCTCTACGCAGAGTTGAAAGTGAAGTTTGAGAATTACATACTCAAAGAGCGAACGGATGTAAATATGACCGCCACCTCTTTGCGTTTCTCGACCGTATACGGTTTTTCACCCCGGATTCGCTTCGATCTTACCGTAAATGAGTTTACCCGGAATGTGGCTTTAGGTGAGGTACAAGAGATTTGGGGAGAACAATTCTGGCGTCCCTACTGCCACGTAGAAGATTTGGCTGGTGCGGCAGTACTTGTGTTAGAATCCGATGGAGACAAGGTACGACAAGAAGTATTTAATGTAGGAGATACTTCGGAGAATTACCAAAAGGGGATGATCATGAAAGAGATCATCAAACTTGTTCCGGGAGCCGCAGCTACCTATGTGGAGAAAAACGAAGATCCTCGGGATTACCGAGTAAACTTTGATAAGATTCGCGATGTGTTAGGTTTTCAGATCACCAAGACGGTTCCCGATGGAATCAACGAGATATACAAGTTGGTGAAGTCTGGTATCATTACGGATACCCATTCACAGAAATTCCGCAATATCTAATTCGTCTATTCAATAGTTAACCGAAGAAGCCCCATTGAGCTTCTTCGGTATAT